>CAZFWD010000163.1:0-7361 GCA_964522535.1 uncultured Desulfonema sp. | reverse complement strand
GCCCAGGCCCTGTTTGATTCCGAGGAAAACATGGTGCGGATCGACATGAGCGAGTACATGGAAAAGCACACCGTGGCCCGGCTGATCGGCGCGCCTCCGGGGTATGTGGGGTTTGAGGAAGGCGGCCAGCTCACCGAGGCGGTGCGTCGCAAGCCTTACAGCGTGATCCTGTTTGATGAGATCGAAAAGGCGCACCACGACGTCTTCAACGTGCTTTTGCAGATCTTTGACGACGGACGGCTGACCGACGGCCAGGGGCGCACGGTGGATTTCAAGAACGCGGTCATCATCATGACCAGCAACATCGCCTCGCACCACCTGCTGGAAGGCATCACCGAAGGTGCTACGATTAAAAAGGAGGTTCAGGACCGGGTCATGGGCGAGCTTCGGCAGCACTTCCGTCCGGAGTTTCTAAACCGGGTCGACGACATCGTGCTGTTCAAGCCGCTGACATTGGAAGAGGTGGAGAAGATCGTCGGCCTGCTGACCCGGGATTTGTCAAAACGCCTGGAAGGGCGCAATGTGAAGGTGCAAATCACCGATGCCGCCGTAAAGTTCATCGCAAAATCGGGCTATGACCCGGTATACGGGGCCAGGCCGCTGCGCCGCTACATTCAGCGGGAGCTGGAAACCCGCATCGGCCGAGCGCTGATCGCAGGCGACGTGCCGGAAGGGGCGACTATTTCAGTGGATTTAAAAAACAACGCGCTGACCGTAAGCCATGATGCGTAAAACCCAAACAAACCGACCGGACGCGGACCAGAAGCCGGGCCGGTTTGCAGGCCTGCGTTATTTCATCGGGCTGCTGTGCGCTAACGCCGCTCTTTTTTTGGCGTTTTGCTGCGGCATCAATCCGGTGCAGGCCCTTGAAGCAGAGGATGCTACGGGTTTTGAAAACAACACACCGCCTGCGGTCGTGGAAATCCAGCCGGGCTGGTGGGAGTCTAAAAAATCCCTATACCACGATATTCCGGCAAGCATCCTGTTTCATTTTGAGCCGGAAAATGTTGGCAGGGCGCATGAGATCGCTCAAAAGGCCTGGTTGGAGTTTGACCGGATCGGCCGGATCTTTAATCCCTTTGATCCGGCCTCCGAGCTTTCTTTATGGAACGCAAGCGACAAGTCCAAAAAAATTCGCGTATCAAACGATTTTTTCAGCCTGATCGCCGTCTCGCATCACCTGTGGCAGGCCGGCAACGGATGCTTTGATCCCACCACCTGGCCGATCAAAACCATGTGGCAGAGCGCGGAAAAAACCCAGGTCCTGCCCTCCGAACGGGAGATCCTCACTCAGCTTCAAAATACCGGTTTTGAAAAGGTTCATTTTTCCGATAAGGCCGGCAAAAAAATATGGGCGGACGACCCGCGCATCATGCTGGATTTCGGCGCTGTCGCAAAGGGGTATGCGGTGGACCGGGTCCGGGAGCTGCTGATCGACAGCGGCGCCAGCGCCGGGCTTGTCCAGCTGGGGGGCGAGGTATCCGCTTTCGGGGACAATCCAGAAGGCAAATGGCAAATCGGGATTCAACACCCCAAAGTCCTGAGCGAAACCTGGGGCGTGCTGGCATTCAATGACCGCATCGGTTTATCCACCAGCGGCAACTACCGCCAGCCCTTGGTCATCGGCGGGGAAACCTTTTACCACATCTTCAGCCCCAAAACCGGAAAACCGGTCTCCGAAAAAATTCTCGGAGTGACAACTGCAAGCTTTAACGGGAAGGCATCAAACGCCGTGCTGGACGGCGCGGCCACCGCCATCACGGTGGCCGGCCGCGCCGAGGGTATGGCCCTGGCCGAAAAACTCGGAATCGAGGTGCTGATTCTCTATGAGAAAAAGGACGGATCCATCAGCGAGCAGATGACCCCCGGCTTTGCAGCGCATTACACACAGAGAACGCGATGAGGTCCCCCGCCTCCTTGTAAAAGGCCGCCCCCAAAAAAGTGCGGATTTTTTAAAGCCGCTCACCCATCGGTGGTATAGGCCGATGCCGGCATTTGAATTTTTTGCTATCCAGCCAGGATTTTTGCAATCAGACGCAAAAACTGAAAAAAGCCGTCATCATCATCGTCATCATCATCATCGTCGTCGTCATCATTGTTTGTGATGGTGACGAGAACGGTATCCGCATCTGTTGCGCCGTCGTCGTCCGTCACCTCCAGGCTGAAGGTCAGGTCGGTGTCGGCATCCACCGCCGGCGCCTTAAAGCTCGGCTTCATGGCGGAGTCACTGGACAGGGGCACGGAACCCCCGCCGGTCTGGGTCCAATAATAACCCGCTATGCTGCCGTCCGCATCCGACGACCCGGAACCGTCCAGGGTCACCGTCGCACCCTCGGCCCTTGTCTGATCATCACCCGCATCCGCCACCGGAGGCTGATTTACCGGGGTTGGCGCATCAACCGTGATTTCCACGGTGTCTGTGGCTGAGTTCCCGCCGCTGTCGGTGACGGTCAACAAAAAAACCACATAGCTTCCATCCGGCGTGTCTGCTGGAACCGTAAACAAAGGGTTGGCGATATTTTCATCGGATAGTTCCGGCTCAAAGTTCCCGGCCGACGCCATCCAGTGGTATGATAACTCAATGTCTTCAGAATCCGAGGAGCCGGACCCGTCCAGGGTGACCGCATCTCCGGCTTGAACGCTCTGGTCAGGACCTGCATTTGCAATCGGGGGGTCATTGTACCAGATCACCTGCACGGTGACGCTGTCGGTGTCCTTATCCCCTTCGTCATCGGTCACGGTCAGATGAAAAATCAAGGTTTCATTGCTTGTCAGATGATCAAAAGAGGTGAATGTCAGTGTGGGGGAGGTAAGGCCGGACAGACCCGGCGGCGTATCGCCGAGCACCTGAGTCCATTCATAGGTTACACTGCCCCCGTCGGGATCCTCGCCTTGCCCGTTTAACGTGACGGCCTGATTTTCGCCCTTGGTCTGATCAGGGCCGGCATACACCATGGGCGGCAATGAGGTGCAAATATCCGCATCCTCAGCGGTCATAAAGGTCTCGTACCCATTCTCATACCCATTTGCGATCCAGTCATCCAGCCCGTCCGTCATGGCATAAAGGGATATAAACCCCTGCGTCGCAAGAAAGTCCGCCGCCTCCTGACTCCGGCTGCCGTCCTGATCGTAAATCAGGATATCATAGGCCTGCCAGGGGATTAATCCGGAGATGTCCACCTCAAAGCTTTTGGAGATTGTATTCCAGGGATAGTTTCTGGCGCACAGGATATGGCTGTTGGCATAATCGGTATCGGGACTGACATCGATAACCAGCACATCCTTCTGATCATCGATGAGGTTCTTTGCGCCCAAAGGGTTGACCTCTTTTACCGCCTTTACAAACACGGCAGTCACGCTTTTGGCGCCGTCGGCAACCGATATGGTTTGTTGGTTTGTGCTTCCGCTCAAATCCCCGCTCCACTGGCTGAACACATAACCTGCCGCTGAATTGGCGACCGCCTCTAAGGAATAGGTTACACTGCAGGTAAAACTCTTGGGGTAGGTGGTTGGGGTGGCGAACTGGGGGGAAGTGATATCACCGCCGTCTGCCGGGCTGACATTCACGGTCAGCTTTGCATTTCCTCAGCCGGCTTCTGCGCATTGAGGCGCGACCATCAGCGTGGAAAGAAAAACCAGAAACAGGATCACATAAAAACCAAGGCTGGGCATAACAAAACGCTTTGTCTCCATTTTTTTATCTCCTTTTTTCTTGTTGATTAAACCAGCGGGAAGGGGCTTTATCTCTGATCCCACCGTAAAAATCCTCATCTGGAAGCGGGGTTGTGGTTTCCGAAAAAAATTGAAAGGTCCACAAAACATACGGATCTGAAATTTTACGGCTTCATAAGATTAGAGGCCAGCTTAATGAATAACCGCCTGGTTGTCAAACCCTAAATTTCATCAAAAGGATGCGCGTCTATTGACAGGTCACCATTTTTTTAGTAAAGATAAAATTTCTTGAAGCGTAAAATGAAAGCCCGAGCGTAAAGGCAGGCACGCCTTTTTGTTGGCATTGTTTATCTATCCGGTTTTCGGCTTCTGTTGCGTCAGTAAACCCGAATGCCTGAATTGACAAATTAAAGTTCCAGAATTAGCAGTTAGTCGCCGCTGATACATCGCACGAACGTCTTCGGCTGACGAGAAAAAGCCTCTTTTTATATAATCGACTCATCGACGCGATTTAATTTAAACAGGGAGGTGGAATGGATCAGAAACTGGAACCTGTCGTCGACAAGCAGCAAACCGATACAGTGGGCTCGGTCATGGTCGTAGGAGGCGGCATCACGGGCATGCAGTCCGCCATCGACCTGGCCAGCTCCGGATACTACGTGTATCTTGTCGAAAAAACATCGGCCATCGGCGGCATGATGGCCCAGCTCGACAAGACCTTTCCCACCAACGACTGCGCCATGTGAGTGATCTCGCCCAAACTGGTCGAGGTCGGCCGGCACTTAAACATCGAGCTTTTGACCAACACCCAGCTCCTTGAACTTCACGGGGAGCCGGGCCGCTTTAACGCGCATATCCGCATTGAACCGCGCTACGTGGACCCCGCCAAATGCACCAGCTGCTCGGAGTGCACCAAGGTTTGCCCCATTGAACTTCTCGATGAACAGGACATGGGGCTGAGCAAACGCAAGGCCATCTACAAAAAATATCCCCAGGCCATTCCGGGGGCTTTTGCCATCAGCAAGCGGGGGACCGCGCCGTGTAAGGCGACCTGCCCCGCCCATGTCAGTATTCAGGGATATATCGCCTTAATCAACCAGGGAAAATACTTAGAAGCCCTGGACCTGTTCCGGGAAGCGCATCCCTTTCCCGGGGTGTGCGGCCGGGTCTGCCACCATCCCTGCGAAGGAGTCTGCACCCGGGGGGAGTGTGACCAGCCCCTGGCCATACGCGAGCTTCATCGATTTTTGAGCGACTGGGAGCGCAGCCAGGGGTCGCCGTCTATTCCCGTGACGGCTGAAAAAAAGAATGAAAAAATCGCCGTGATCGGCGCCGGACCTGCCGGACTGGCCGCTGCTTATTTTCTTGCCCTTCAGGGCTACGGCGTCACGGTTTACGAAAAGCTTCCCATGGCCGGCGGCATGATGGCGGTGGGAATCCCCGAATACCGGCTTCCCCGGGATGTCCTGGCCGAGGAGGTCCGCATCATTGAGCAAATGGGCGTCGCCATCAAAACCGGTGTAACCTTTGGCCGGGATATCACTTTAGACAGCCTCAAAACCGATGGTTACGCCGCCGTGTTCCTCGCCATCGGGCTTCACGCCGGACGAAAGCTCGGCATCGACAATGAGGACGCTTTAGGGGTTCTTCAGGGCGTGACCTTTTTACGGGATGTGGCCATGGGCCGGGAGGTGGAGATCGGCAAGGAGGTCCTGGTGATCGGCGGAGGCAACGTGGCTATTGACGTGGCCCTGACCGCCAAACGAAAAGGCGCAAAAAACGTCACCATGATCTGCCTGGAAAAACGCGAGGAAATGCCGGCCTGGGAACACGAAATTGACGAGGCTGTGGAGAGCGGCATTCACATCGTCAACAGCTTCGGCCCGAAATCCTTTTTCATCGACGCCGGCAAACGGGTCTCGGGCATTGAGTTTAAAACCTGCGCTTCGGTGTTCGATGAGAACGGTCGATTCAACCCCCGCTACGACGAGGCGGTCTGCCAGGCGTTTTTTGCAGACACGGTCATCATCGCCATCGGTCAGGCCACCGATCTTTCGGACATCAACACGCAGAACCTGCCGCTGACCAAAGCCCGCGGGCTGTCTGCCGATCCGGTCACCCTGCAGACATCCCTGGAATGGGTCTTTGCAGGCGGGGACGCGGTATACGGCCCTAAATCCGTGGTGGAAGCCGTGGCCTGCGGAAAAGAGGCGGCTGAAAGCATTCACCGGTACATCAACAAAATGGATTTGAGGGAAGGCCGCGAAAAGCAATGGACCTACGAGAAGCCGGATATCATCAAAGAACCCCATCAAAAACGCGTGCCGGTTCGCGGCCTGGATCCCAAAGGCCGTGAAGGCAACTTCAACGAGGTTTTTTTCGGCTACAATGAAGAGGAAGCCCGGGCCGAGGCCCAGCGCTGCCTCAAATGCGGAATCTGTTCCGAATGCTACCAGTGCGTAAAGGCCTGCCTGGCTCAGGCCATCGACCATACCCAGACGGTTAAGGAACGCGACCTTCCCACCGGAGCGGTGGTGCTCTGCCCCGGAACCGCGGTCTTTGATCCGTCGGACCTCGAGGATACCTACAAATACCTGTCCAGCCCCAACGTGCTCACCAGCATGGAGTTTGAGCGGATTTTAAACGCCTCCGGTCCGACCATGGGGCACCTGGTCCGAATGTCGGACCACAAGGAGCCCCACCGCATCGCCTGGCTTCAGTGTGTCGGGTCCAGGGACACCAACCGGTGCGGGAACGGGTACTGCTCCTCGGTCTGCTGCATGTACGCCATTAAGGAGGCCATGATCGCCAAGAGCCATTGCAGCCACGAGCTGGAGACCGTGATCTTCAATATGGATATCCGCACCTTCGGCAAGGATTATGAAGCCTACTACACGCGGGCAAAGGAACAAGCCGGGGTGCGGTTTGTAAAGGCCAGGATTCACACCATCGATATGGTTGAAGAATCCGGCGACCTTCTGCTGAAGTACGCGGATGAGACCGGAAACCTCAAAACCGAGAGCTTTGACATGGTGGTGCTTTCCGTGGGCCTGGTGGTCCCCGCCTCCACCATTGAGACCGCTCAACGGTTAAACATTCGGCTCAACAAATACAACTTTGCCGACACCACTCCCTTTGCGCCGGTGAACACCTCCCGGCCCGGGGTGTTCGCCTGCGGCATCTTTCAAGGGCCCAAGGATATTCCGGCGTCCGTGACCGAAGCGAGCGCTGCGGCATGCGCGGCGGGGCGCCTGCTTGCCGAGGCGAGAGGCCGCATGGTCAAGACGGTGCATCGCCCCGAGGAGATCGACCTGGAGGGAGTGGAACCCCGGGTGGGGGTGTTCGTCTGCGACTGCGGCATCAACATCGCCGGGGTGGTGGATGTGCCGGCGGTGAGGCAATACGCCGAAACCCTGCCGCATGTGGTTTATGCCGGTGAAAACCTCTTTACCTGTAGCCAGGACGCCCAGGAAGTCATCAAGGAAAAAATCAAGGAGCATGGCATCAACCGGGTGGTGGTCTCCTCCTGCACCCCGAAAACCCACGAACCGATATTCATGGACACCCTTGAATCCGTGGGCTTAAACAAATACCTGTTTGAAATGGCCAACATCCGCAACCAGGACTCCTGGGTGCATGCCGACGCCCCGGCGGACGCCACGGAAAAGGCCAAGCAGCTGGTGGCCATG
>CAZFWD010000162.1:0-12770 GCA_964522535.1 uncultured Desulfonema sp. | reverse complement strand
GCGGATGTCGAGCGGCCGCTCCTTCGGCAAGGGGCTCTCGATCACGTCGGTGATCCGGCCCGGGCGGTCATCGCCGCCGCCAGGTCTCAGCTTCTGCTGTGGGTGGATGTGGCGGCATCGCATCTTGAAAATCCGGACATGGAAAACATCATCGAGGACCTGATCCATCAGGATCCCCTTTTCGCCCGGGTAAAAGAGCTGCCCGGCAAGCTGCTCCAAAGGGAGATGTTTTTTGTAAAAAACTCCATTGAGGGGATGCTGGGGTATTTAAGGGAGAAAAGCCGGGGATGAGCATCAGCTTTTGATCATATGGGATTGACCGTTTTGACCGGGAACACCCGCTTTTCTTACTTGATCTCAATCGTCCTTTCCACGCCGTATGCAATGAAATCCGCTTGATATTCCTTTCTGAACGCGTCAATGACCAAGTCTCCGGTACAGTGGGACGGGGCCACCTTTTCCATGCCTGATTCTCTGAGCCCCTTTACCAGGGATAGCCGTCGACGTTGATCTCCCCCCTGAGCATAACCGGAAAATAAATAGACAGGTCCCCAAGGACCCTTTCTATTCTTGCGGCATTCACCACATAGGTGAACACCAGGTCCGCCCCGCTCAGCATCGAATGGGATTTGGCCGCATAAACCAACAGATCCGGCATGCCCTGCTCGGGCGGAACAAAAAAACAGGACTGGGCCGACCAGGGGCCGGTTAAATCCTCGGCGGTGGACATCGCCAGGCATGGATTCATCAGGCTCAGGGTCTGAATTCGAAGGTAGCGTTGATGCTGCGGCAGAAATTGAACGGCAAACTCCATCTGGCCGTCCGCAAAAATCGGGCAGGGATTTGCTTCGGCGGTCTGGGGCCCGACCCAACCCTGGTCTCCGGCCCACCACTGCGGCCGGGTAAGGGTTCCGGCGCAAGCGGCCGGTTCAGGCCAGCGCACCAGATAAACCGCCCTGTCGCTGCTGTCCGTGGCAAACACCTTCAGGAAGCCGTTTTCGATAAAGGAACTGCCGGTTCCGACAATAAAATCCTCCTTCTGCGGGCTTATCAGATAAACCAAGCGCCAGCGATCCGGCGTCTGCTGCGGATTTTCGATCCATACGGCCTTCCAGCCGCAGGCTTCAAACCCAAGCGGGTTCTTTGCGGCCCGGATCTCCATGAGAAAAATGAGTAACCGTTTGCCGACCATGATCCCCGACCCCGGCCAGAACCAGTAATCGCCCTCGCGCTGAAAAAAGGCCGCCGGCTTTTCGCCTTTTACCTTCCAGAAAAATGTCATTTCAGCCCGGGCGGGATCATAGCCTGTCTGGACGGCGATGCTGTTTCGCACCAGATCGGTCGCCCGGCGGCGACCCGAACCGGACGGGTCAATAAAGCTGTCGCCGAAAAGCCAGAGCACCCGGCCGTGATTGAGGTCCACCGATGTCGCGCCGTCACCCCCCAGCCAGCGCGGATCGGACCGAAAAATTTTTCCGGCTTCTTCCCAGCGGCAGGCTTCGATGCGATATTGTGCCGCCTGCGCATCGATCCTTTCGGCGGCATTATCGGCGGCCCACAGATCGGAGCCCAGCAAGGTAAAGAGGATAGCGATCAGGACGCTGCGCGCAATACAACGCACCAAAAAGCCCCCTGAAACAAAAACACGCGACAAAAAAGATTTACCGCTCATGACGTGATGCATTTTTGAAAGTGAAAAGTTTTTGATTTTTTAAATGTAATTTATGTGATAACGACTCGGGAAATCAAGAGTTCCCTTTAAGGGGAAGGCGATTTTATCCGTTGGAGCAGAGCCGGTGAACATTTTCCTGCTGGACCAAGATATACGAAAATGCGCGCGGTACCACGCCGACCAGCATGTCGTTAAGATGATACTGGAGAGCGCGCAGATACTCTGCACCGTCGTCAACCAGGCCGGAGGAAAATCCCCCTATCGGTCCACGCACCCCCGGCATCCCTGCACCCTGTGGGCGGGCCGGTCCCTTTCGAACTGGCTGTGGCTTCGCCGCTTGGCCCTGGCGTTAAACGGTGAATACCGCTACCGCTTCGGGGCCCTGAAAGACCACCGGTCCGCTGTTGTGGCCCGAAACCTGCGCCCCCCGACCATCGCCGATCTCAGCCTGACCGAGTTCGCCCAGGCCATGCCCGAACGGTATAAGGTCGAGGGGAACGCGGTGGCGGCTTACCGGCGTTTCTACATCGGTGAAAAATCCCGATTCGCCAAATGGACCCGACGGCGGCCGCCCAAATGGTTCGTCAAAAAAACGGAGAGATCCTGATGCCCAAAACAGAAGCGTTTGAAAAATACAGCGATGCGTATGACGACTGGTTTAAAAAAAATGCCAAGCTTTATGAAGCCGAATTGAAAGCTATTCGCCAGGTCCTTCCCCCGCCCGGGGCGGAAGGCATGGAGGTGGGAATCGGCTCCGGAAAATTCGCCGTGCCGCTCGGGATTCAAACCGGGGTCGAGCCCTCGGAAAAAATGGCGGAAAAAGCACGCATGCAGGGGCTTAAGGTTTATCCCGGGGTCGCGGAGGCGCTGCCGTTTCCCGAAAACCGGTTTGATTTCGTCCTGATGGTGACGACCATCTGTTTTGTGGATGACGCGGCCCAGTCCTTTAGGGAAGCCTTTCGTGTGATAAAACCCAAAGGATGCGTCATGGTGGGGTTTGTCGACAAGAACAGTGAACTGGGCCGGCGATACGCAAAAAACAGCGCAAAAAGCAGGTTTTACAAAGACGCGGTTTTCTTCTCCGCCCCTGAAATCATGGCCGGTCTTAAGGAGGCCGGGTTTGAAATCGCGACCATTCGTCAGGCCCTGATTCCCGGACAAACATCGGAAACCATTGAAGAGGGATTCGGCAAAGGCGCCTTTGTGGTGATCAAGGCCGTCAAATAAAAAAATCGCCGGCCGTAACCTTTTGGTTTTCGGCGCCCGGCCCGCCTTGGGCCTTACGCAAAAAGGTTTAGTCTTGACAATTTTTTAAAAAAAACGATAAGTAGCACTGGTTTGTGTTCAGACCGTCAGCGACCGGCTTGGATCCTTCAAATGGACGCCGCTTGTGAAAACCCGAGTGAATAAGGATGACACCATGAATGTAATCGCCCAGGAGCTCAACAAGGTCATCGAAAACGGAAATCCCTATCTGATGTCCATGCTGTCCGACATTGGGAAAAACCTTTTTTTTCCAAAGGGGATACTCACCCAAAGCGCCGAGGCCAAGGAAAAGGCCCATCGGTTGAACGCCACCATCGGCATGGCGAAAGAGTGCGGCTGTGCCATGGTTCTGCCGTCGGTGATGAAGCACCTGTCCGGTCTCACCCCGGAGGAATCGGTCACCTACGCGCCCTCCTTTGGGATTCCCGAACTGAGAAAGGTCTGGCGCAAGGCGATCTATGAGAAAAACCCCTCCCTTGCCGGCGCGGACATCAGCCTTCCCATCGTCACCAACGGCATCACCCACGGCATCAGCGTGTTCGCGGACCTGTGGGTGGATCCGGAAGACGTGATTATCCTGCCGGATATGATGTGGGGAAACTACAACATGATCTTAAATGTTCGAAAAAAAGCCCGCCTCAGCCATTACAAAATCTTCACGGACAAGGGGGGATACAATATCGACGCCCTTGACAAGCAGATCAAAAAAGAGGCGGAAAAACATCAAAAAATCATTGTACTTTTGAACTTTCCCCATAACCCCACCGGGTACTCCCTCATGGAGGAAGAGGCCGATCAAATGGCCGAGCTTCTGACCGGGGTGGCGGCATCCGGCATCAACCTGATCGTGGTGGCGGATGACGCCTACTTCGGGCTGTTTTATGAAAAAGGGGTGCTGCAGGAGTCCGTTTTCGCCCGAATCTGCGGAAAACATCCCCGACTGCTGGCGGTCAAGCTGGACGGCGCGACCAAGGAAAACTACGTGTGGGGGCTTCGCGTCGGATTTCTCACCTATGGGTGTCAGGCAAACACCGACGCTGCGGTGGTTTACGACGCTCTTGAACGGAAAACCGCCGGATGCGTCAGGGGAAACATTTCCAATGCATCCCACTTAAGCCAGCAGATGGTGGTGCAATCCATGAAGGACGCGGCCTACCCGGAGGAAAAACAGTGCAAGTATCAACTGCTGGAGGCCAGGGCCAGAAAGGTAAAACAGGTCTTAGAAGATCCCAAGTACGCTCCGGCCTGGGAGGTGTATCCGTTTAACTCGGGCTATTTCATGTGTATTCGGCTCAAATCCGTAAACGCGGAAAAACTGCGGGTGCACCTGCTGAATCAATACGGGGTCGGTTTGATCTCCCTGGGAAATACGGACCTCAGGGTCGCCTTTTCATGCCTTGAAGAGACGGATATTCAGGACCTGTTCGATATCGTCCTTCAGGGCGTAAAGGATTTGAGCTGACGGGTTTCATCCATAACACAACCGCAGCGCAACGGCTCGTGGCGGTTGCGGCATAAATCCCGGCAATGCCGGCACAACAGGCGATAAACAGCCCATGGCGATAGCCGATTTCTTGCGGAACACAATCGCATCATATGCGAAAAGGCTCCGATCGATTAATTTTGCGAGGGCCGGCAAATGGAGCGTGCTGTTTGTGCTGATCGGCGTGATTGCCGGACTGGGTTCCGTTGTTTTTTATTTCCTCTGTCAGATGGGCAGCCATTTTCTTATGGATGCCGTGGCCGGGTATCGGCCGCCGGCCCCGGGAGGCGAGTACCACCTTCTCCCGCCCACGGCCACCCCTTTTAACCGTTGGATGCTGTTGTTCCTGCCCGCCCTGGGGGGTCTGGTCAGCGGATGGATCGTCTATCGGTTCGCCCCGGAGGCGGAAGGGCATGGAACCGATGCCGTCATTGAGGCCTATCATCAAAAAGGCGGGTTTATCCGCAGCCGCATCCCTTTTATTAAAATCATCACCTCAACCCTGACCCTGACCAGCGGCGGATCCGGCGGAAGGGAAGGACCCATCGCTCAAATCGGGGCCGGGTTCGGGTCCTTTCTGGCAACCCGGCTGAATCTGTCCGAAAGGGAACGCCGGATCATGGCGATCGCGGGAATGGGCGCAGGGATCGGAAGTATCTTTCGAGCGCCGCTGGCCGGGGCCCTGTTCGCGGCCGAGGTGTTGTACCGGGATCCGGATTTTGAATCCGAGATGATCATTCCCGCGGGAATCGCTTCGGTGGTGGCCTACTGCACCTTCTGCCTGGTGTTTGGATGGGGGACCCTTTTTCATCCGCCGGCCCATATTGAATTTACAAACCCCATAGAGCTTTTACCCTATATGATTCTGGCGGTTATCCTGGCCTTCACCAGCTTTTTCTATATTAAAACGTTTTACGGAATCACCGGGCTTTTTCAATCCTTACGCCTACCGAAATACATCAAGCCCGCTATAGGGGGGCTGTGCACCGGCATCATCGGTTTTTTCCTGCCCCTCACCCTGTCCTTTGGATATGGATACGCGCAGCTGGCGCTGTTTGGCGAGCTGACCCTCACCGCCCTGCTCCTGCTGGCTTTCGGCAAGATTGTAACGACCTCGTTTACCATCGGTTCAGGAGGCAGCGGCGGGGTTTTCGGTCCCTCCATCGTGATCGGCGGGGCCATGGGCGGTGCGGTGGGCAAGGTCTTTCACGGCATCATGCCGGGCATCGTGTCCCACCCGGAGGCGTTTGTGGTGGTGGGAATGGCCGGATTCTTCACTGCGGCTGCGAACGCGCCGATCTCCACCGTTATTTTTGTCAGCGAGATGACCAACTCCTACCAACTGCTGCTGCCCAGCCTGTTCGTGTGTTCCATCTCCTACCTGATCGCCCGGAAATGGAGCATTTACGAAAAACAGGTCAAAAACCGGGTGGACTCGCCGGCGCATGCCGGGGAGTTTATGGTGGACATCCTGCAGATGCTCAAGATTCAAAACCTGATGCATCTCGTCAAAAAGGTGGACGTTATCCCCCAGAACCTGCCGTTTCTGGATTTTAAACGGTTTTTCTCGCAGACCAAGCAGCATTATTTTCCCGTCATGGATGAAAACAATCGCCTGGTCGGCGTGTTTTCCAGCACGGATATTCGAGGGGTTCTGTTTTCACCGGAAATCGAGCATCTGGTGGTGATGAAGGATATCGCGACCACCGAGGTGGTCCGCACAACTCCATCGGAGGATCTCAACACCCTGCTCCAGAAGTTCACCATAAAAAATATCGACAGCCTTCCGGTGGTCCAGGATGAGGACCCGGGGGTTCTGATCGGAATGATCAGCCGCCGGGATGTAATCGCGTTTTATAACCGTCAAATCAAAAGGCTTCAGGGAAAAGCGCCGTCCCGTCCCGGCGGTTCCATTCCGTCGGTAAAAAGGGGCCCGTCATAAAAAACCTGCACCAGAAAAAGGCCGTGGGCCGGGGCGGTCGCCCCGGCCAGAGCGCGGTCTTCGGCCGACAGGATTATCCTGAAATCCTCGGCTGAAATCTTCCCCCGGCCCACATCCACCAGGGTGCCGACGATATTGCGGACCATACGCCTTAAAAACCCGTTGGCGGAGATCTCAAACACCAGGCGCCCCTCGCCCGTATTCCGAAGGTCCGCCGCAAACACCTCTCGAATGGTATCCGTCCTGGGGCTTCCGACGGCTTCAAGGGACTTAAAATCATGGATGCCGACCAGGCAGGCCGCGGCCTCCTGCATGGCCGCAAGGTTTAATTCTTTTTTGATAAACCAGGCGTACTGGCGGCCGACGGCCGCGGGCAGGGGGCGATTCAACACCCTGTAGTGGTAAGTCTTTTTCGTTGCCCGGAACCGCGCGTGAAACGCCTCATCCACGGGCTCGCAGGATTTGATCACGATGTCATGGGGAAGCAGGCTGTTTAGGCCCGACATTATGGCCTTTGGCGCGATCTGAGCCTGGGTATGAAAATTGGCGACCTGTCCCAGAGCATGAACCCCGGCGTCGGTTCTGCCGGAACCGATCAGACGAATTCGCTCCCTTGTCATGACGGCCAGCGCGGTTTCGATCGTCTCCTGAATGGTGGGGGCGTCGGCCTGCTTCTGCCAGCCGTGATAGGCGCTGCCGTCGTATTCTATAATAAGCTTGAAGTTGCTCACCCTGTTGCCCGCGACCACCCGATTTCAGGAACCGAATGAAAAGCCTTTTTGCCAACTTCCAAAAAGATTGGATTCAAAAAATGTAAGAATCTAACCACAGAGGTCTCATAGAGAACACAGAAAAATTTTTTGTTTTTTTTCTCTGTGCGCTCTGTGGTGAAAATATGTTAAAAGAACCGATACGTAAATGCATTATATACTATTGACAGTCGGTTTAGACAACCATAGAATCAAATCCTAATCCATATCGATGATCATCAAGGGGGCGTCATGAAACAATGGCAGTGCATAGTTTGCGGATACATCCATACCGGAGACGAACCGCCGGAAAAATGTCCGGTCTGCGGAGCGGATAAAACCAAGTTCGTCGAAATCACGGAAAAAAAAGCAGCGGCCTCAAAGAAACCGCGAAAAAAACCGTTATCCGCTTCGCCCGTGTACAACCGAGTAACCGACCTGATGATCCGGCACCATGCGCATCCGATCTCCGCCCATATCCCCAATGGAGTGGCGCCGGTCGCCGTTGTCTTTGTCTTTTTATCGGCGATCTTTCAGTTTGCCAATCTCTCCACCGCGGCGTTCTACAATATGGTCTTTGTGCTGCTCTCCCTGCCGGTGGTTATGTTTGCCGGGTTCAATGAATGGCGAAAAAAATATCAAAGCAGCAAGACCCCCCTGTTTGTCACCAAAATCATCGCGGCGTTTGTGGTGGTGATCGCCACCCTGATCATCGTGGTCTGGTACATGATAAACCCGAACATTACCCAGGCCGCGTCCGCCGGAAGACCGGTCTTTCTCCTGACGCATGTCATTCTGCTGGCGGCCGCGGGCATCGCGGGGTTTATCGGCGGGAAGCTGGTGTTTAAGGATTAACCGTCATTTGTGGGACCCGCATCCGCAGTCGCAGCCCGTGCCGCAGGCGCTTGCTTCGGCCATGGCCTTGACCACCTCGCGAGATTCGGCGTTCAAAAGCCCGGTTATCTTATAGCGCAGATAAAACAAATCAATGTCTGCGGGCAGGTTCAGACCCCAAGGCATGATGCGGCCGAAAAACGCCGATTCCTTGCCTCGATGAAGCGGCACCACCCCTTCATCCCCCACATGTTTTCCCGCAATCTCAAACTCAAACGGGGTCAACCCCGTGACCCCCAAACCGAAAATAAACGAAAGGGGCTTCGGGGTATCGATGAGGTCATTCGAACCCGGGGTTCTGCCGGCGGTGTAAACCAGAGAAACCTTTTTCAGGGGGCCGATGGAAGCTAAATTTAAATCCATGATGTCCTCCCATGCGACAAAATTATGATTCAAACGCCTAAATCACTATAAGGGATGTTCAAAACTCGTGCTTCCAGATCAGATCGACCGCCGATGTCTTTTCCTCGTCGATCTGGGTCCTGAGGGTGAAGCTGCGGTTGATCTCATAATCGATCTGAACCTGCCGGGGGCTGTCTTTTGTAAACCCCTGCCGGTAAATAACAAAAACCCGAGGGCTCACATATTTGCCCATGTCGAAGGACCCCTCCCGAAGATCTCCGCTGCCGGCGCTGATGTTGATGTAATCCACACCGAACCCGTCCCCCAGGATATCCCTGAGTTCATCCGCAGCGATCTGTCCGGTCATGCTTAACGCCGCCTGTTGGGCGCTGAAGCTCTCCCCTTCGGAGAGAGAATCCTGGGGACGTCCGAAGACCAGATAGGAGATGATTTCCGCCTGATCCATGGCCGGTTCGCTGTCCAACGCAACATTCAGCCGCTCAAAGGTGCCGGTCAGGTGCATGATGATCTTCACATCCTTGATGCGGGTCTCCGCGTCGATGCTCACGGGAGGGTTGATTTTTTCCTGACCGATAAAATTCAGCTCACCGCCGGTGATGTTGAAAATCTTTCCCCGAAACCGGTAGGTCCCCCGCACCGAATAAAGCGGCCCATAAAGAACCAATGACCTGCCGGGCTGTTTTTTTAAATTGATCTCCCCGCTGATTTCAATGGATGTATCCCGATCTTTAATCCAAAAATTTCTCGGAATGACCACCCGTATATCCGCGGCCAGCGGGCCTGAAATTGAAACCGCTTCAGGGCTTTTGTCCGGAATTCGGATCACGTTGTCGTCCCCGGCCTCAGGCCTCACCACCTCGATCTCCGACGGCCTTGTTTCGAAAAACCGGTCCAGGTTGACACGGCCCTCGGTGACCGTTATGTCCCCGACAAGCTTCGGAGCCTTCCATTCCCCCGAAAGACTGAGATCCGGGGTTATCCTTGCATCCACCCCCGCATGAAAGGGAACACGCAGATTCTCCCCGAGCGCTCGAAGATTCAAAGCCTTTGGACCTGCGCTGTCGTAGGTGAGGGAACCGGACAGACTCAGCCACCCCTCCTTATCCCCCGCCGCCCGCATATCGGAAATATAGATCACACCCGGTTCCAGCCGAAGATCGGCGGACAGGTTCTAATAGGTCAATTTCTGCTTTTTGAGATTGAGAAAACCGTCCTTTAGCCGGATATCGCCGGCGAAAATGGGCCGTTCCACATCCCCGGAAACCTTGATCCGCCCGGCGACAACGCCGCCCAAATCGTATTCCGTATGTTTAAAACCCGGAATCGCCATGGTCTTTACCGGCGCAAGCCCCTCCCAGAGCCCCGCGGTTTGATCCAGGTCAAAATCGTCTAAAATCAAGGTTACGGACAGGTCATGCGGCGGAACCCATTCAGCACGCCCGGAAACCCCCAAGGATGCTCCGTTTGAAGCCATCATCAGGGCGTCGATATCGAGAAAATCCCTGGATAGGTTAAACCGGGCAGGCTCCCGGTTGCAAAGCAGAACCCGGCCGCCGGATTCCAGGGTGATGCGTTTAAGGTTAATCTCCTTTACCGGCGACATCCAGTTGCCGACATCGGCGGATAAGGCGAGATGGGCATTGCGGCCGCCCGTCAGGTTCAAGTCCAGTTGAGCGGATGCGGGGGTGACCCATGTATTCATATCCAGGGCGGGTATCTGCCTACCGCCGACCCGCAACCCGGTCAGAGCGCACTGACCGGATACGGCAAAGTCCTTGATGCCGCCGCGCCAGCTCGCGGTCGCACTCAGGATATCCGCGGTCGCCTGTTTAAAAACGAGACCCTCCGCCTCAAGGCGTGCTTGTATATCAGGCCCGTGAATCGAGAAATCAAGAACTCCCCCGGATAGATCGATCCCCATGACCCGGGATGGGGTGAACCGGCAGGTCGCCTCGCCGATCCAGGCCTCAACACCGGAACCCCGGGGGATTTGAATGTCCGCGTTCACCCCTGCGCCGATATTTCCGGCAAAAACCGGGGCACAAGCGAGAAAGCCCGGATTGAAACCTTCTATTTGGCCGTCTATTCGCATACGGGGGTCGGCTTGCTTTGACAAGGCGCCGGTGATGCCGCCGCTTGCGAAAAGCTTTCCAAAAGCGGTCTCCACCTGAAGGGTCTCAAAAACAAGATCGTCCCCGTTGATCCCCGCCTGCAGGTCCGCCCGGCTGATGGCGTAACCCTCGATACGGGAGTCTTTCATGTCGATGGAGACCCGGCCCGTGCGATCGGGCAAATTGAGGTGTTGCCCCTTGAGTGAGATATCGGCATTGATCTCCCCGGCCAAAGGTTTCAGGGCGGCAATCGGAACCGCTGCCGGGTTCAGCCCGCTGAAACTGCCGGCAATGTCGCATCCGATACCGCTTGATTTATCGATATTTATAATGCCGCTGGATTGAACCCTGCTTTCCCCAAGGTTCAGTGCCAGGTAATGTTCTAATTTTTCAAGCGTCCCCTTTGCCTGAAGATTTCCGGTAATAATCCCTTCGCCCGGCAGGTCGGTCGATAACGCCCGCCCGATCTCGGATAACGTAAGCGCCTCCACTCCCGCAACAACATCAATATATGGCCCGGTTGATAAAAAGTCCGACCGGCCGTCCAGGGTCAGAAAAGATCCCCGGGTTTTGATACTAACCCCTTTAACATCAAGGCGGCCGCTGTCCGGGCAGAAACGGAAATAACCTGACACATCGGTCAGAGCAAGATCGGGCCTGTCCAGCCTGAACGCAAGATGATTGATCCGCCAGGAGATGTTTGAACCGATACTAAGGGAGGCCCGGCATTCGATGGCCGTAAAACAGCGGATCGTTTCCCCGGAATCGCCGGGTTGAGATACCGAGACCCTGGAGTTGAGGATGTTGATTTTCCGGATTACGATATTAACGCCTGCCGGTTCGGATTTGTCTGCTGTTTTCTGCGGCCTTGATAGGTTAATGTTCCATGCGCCGTCAGACGACTGGACAAAATCAACAGCCGCCCCGTCAAGTTCGAGATGATTGATCCAGAGCACCTTGGTAAGCAGCACGGGGGCGCTGTATGAAACCTTGACCCGGTCTGCCGAGATCAGGGGCGAACCAGCTCCGGGTTCCGTCAATGTGATATCCCTGATCTCCATCCCGGCCAAAAGGTTGCCGGAAAGCTCCCTGATCCGGCACTGCGTTCCGGTATTTTTTTCAATAACCTGACAAACAAACTGCTTTATCGCATCCTGAACCGGCCGGATCTGAAGGGCAAAAAATGTGACGATGCCCAGTATGCAAATGGCCGACATGGGATAAAGCAACGCGCGCAACAATGCCCTTGTCCATTTTTTTTTGCTGTTTTTGTGCTTTGGTTGACTGTTTTGCATATAAAAAACCTAAAACGCCTGGCCGATGCTTAAATGGAGCCGCCACCGGTCTGCTTCCGCGATGTCCGCAAGATCAGGAGCCAGCCCATCCACACGTTTCGGCGGATTCAGTTTGTACCCGACATCAATCTGGATCGGACCGATAACCGTGTCGTAGCGCAGTCCCGCGCCCGTGGTGTACCTCATATTGCTGAAATCATACCTGAAGGAATCATCGTCTAAAACCCCCATGTCCAGAAACACCACCCCCGAGAAAGCTCGGTAGATCGGGTAGCGCAGCTCAATGTTTCCGGAAAAAGAGGAAAGCCCCGAGACATCCACCGGCACCCCGTGATGGTTGATCACCCCGAACTCCTGATAGGCGTATCCTCGAATTGTTTTGCTCCCTCCCAGAAAAAGCTGCCTGTAGATCGGTATCTCATAGGTGTTTTCGGTAGGCTTGATCGTTCGAAATCTCGCCCTTCCGGCCAGGACCCAATCCCAGGGAAGCGGCAGGTAGAGTTTCCCCTCAATGACGGGCTTGATGTAATCAACCTCGGATCCCAGAACGCCGGTGGCGTTCTCAAAAGAAAGGCTGATCACGGATCCTTTTTGCGGGTTCAAGGCATCGGTCACGGTGTTGCGTTCCAGGCTGAGGTTTGCCGATGATATTCGGTAGTTTTCGTCATCGGCGGAAGCCCGCCTCTCATCATCCGCCTCAAATCGAATATGCTGCGGCCGGTTGAACTCCAGGTTGTACCCGACGCTTGCCAGCCAGTTGCGCCCGAGCCGCCGCTGCAGGGCCGCCCTGGAAAACCCCCTGAAAATCGTATAGTATTCGGATTTTTCCCTCTCCACTCCGGACGCCGCGCTCAGGCTATTTTTGGCGGACAGGAAATACGGCACCAGATACCGTGCTTCGATATTTTCCAAAAGCTCCGACCGCATGGCGCTCACCGAAAGCCGATCCGCATTTTTGGTTAAATTCCGGTAGGTCCAGGCGCCCCGAAGCCGAA
>CAZFWD010000161.1:0-13655 GCA_964522535.1 uncultured Desulfonema sp. | reverse complement strand
GGGTCGCGGCGGTAAGGGGGTCTGTTTCGGGTTCAAGCCGGTGCCCCTCCTGTTTGAAGGAAAGCCGGTCGAGTTTCGGAAAAAAGGTCGCATCCAGATACACCTTCATGAGGTTGTGGTAATCCTTCTTGTTCTGGGTGCTAAACGGGTACATGGTCCAGTCCGAAGCGGTCAGGGCGTTCATGAAGCTGCTTAAGCTTCGCTTGATCATGGCGAAAAACGGGTCCCGCACCGGGTATTTTTCAGACCCGCACAGCACCGTATGCTCTAGAATGTGGGCCACCCCGGTGGCGTCTTCCGGAACGGTTTTAAAGGCCACGCAGAAGCTGTTTTCTTTATCCGCTCGGCTGATATGGATATGCCGGGCGCCCGTGGGCCGGTGCTCCAGCTCGTAGAAAAACGAAGCAATCTCAGGGAGTTCGACGATTTTTTGAATTATATACCCTGAAATGCGGTCCCCGACCGCAAGCTTCGGGTTGAAACGGTCCGTGTTTTTTTTCATGGCATTTGAATTCCTTTTCATGAAAACTCCGTTCGTAGGTTTTTCAAATTCTGAAAATGAAGGATTTCACCCCAGAGATCGCAGAGGCCATCGAAAAAATTCAGCCTTCAGTCTTCTAACTTCCACCTTCCACCGCCAGCCTTCGGGTGTATAGCAAAAAAACCGGACCCATGCCACCCCAAAATCACGCCCTACTCTGCTGTCACCGCATCCATTTCCATGCGACTATCGGTTTTAAGGCGCAGAAACTGAAGGTGGTATTTGTGTTTCAGGACATCCAGGTTGCGTTTGTTCAACCCCTGCATTCGGGAGAGGCTTTTGGGATGGACGGTTAAGGTGACGATATGGTTCGATCTGACTTTGGCGTTTAAGGCTGAGGCTGCCGTATCCAGCAGGATGTCGGACAACACCAGGTGCCCCAGGGCCGGATGATAAGGGCCCGCAAGCACCCCATCCTTGCGGTTCAGCCCTTCGGAGGCCTGCAGCCCCATGCGAATGACCGGGATGTGGTGCTCCTTAAACAGCAGATACAGCGATTTGGTTTGCGCAATGCATTCTTCAAGGCAAAGCGGAGGGTAGCGGCCCTGCCGGTACCAGGCCGCAAGAAGGCTGCCTTCCAGAACCAGGGCGGGGTAGATCCTGACAAAATCCGGCCCAAGGGCGATGACCGCCCGGGCGGTTTCCAATGCCCCGGATTTGCTGTCCCCGGGAAGCCCGATCATGATCTGAAGCCCCACCCGGTAGCCGTTTTGTCTCAACAATGCAACCGCGTCAATGGTGTCCGCGGCGGTATGCCCCCGCTGGGACAGCGCAAGAACACGGTCGTCCATGGATTGAACCCCGATTTCCACCGTGGCCACCGGGAAACCCCGAATCAGATCCAGGCGATCCGCGTCAATGGTGTCCGGCCGGGTGGAAAACCTGAGGGCATTCACCTTGCCCGCATCGGTATAGGGAGCGGTGGCCGAAAGAAGCCGCTGAACCTGGCGGCCGGCCAGTCCCAGGAAATTTCCGCCGTAAAACGACACCTCCACGGGGAAGCGGTTCGGCCGTTTGTAGGAAAGGAATTGATCGATGATGGCATGGATGTCGTTTTCGTCGGGCAGGGGCCGGGACGCCCCGGTGATCACGCTCTGGTTGCAGAACACGCAACGATGGGGACACCCGGAATGGGGGATGAAGATCGGGATGATCAGGGGTTTTTGAGGAGGGGTCATAGAAGGTTATCCCCGGGGCTCAAGCACTTCCAGGGCTTTTCGCGCCGCCTTCTGCTCGGCGGTTTTTTTGCTTTTTCCGCATCCCGTAGTCCGGATTTCGCCGACCCTGAGCTCCACTTCAAAGGTTTTGTCATGATCCGGTCCGGATTCACGCATCATCCGGTATTCAGGGGATGATTTCAGGTTCGCCTGGACAAACTCCTGAAGGCGGCTTTTATGGTCCTGGTTGGTCTCCAAGGCGGCGGTATCCAGAAGGTTGGAAAAAAGAAGTCGAATCATTTCAGCAGCCGCGTCAAACCCGCCGTCCAGGTAGACGGCTGCCGTCAGCGCCTCGAACGCGTCCGAGAGGATCGAGCTTTTGTTGTACCCCTCGGACTGGGTCTCCCCCCTTCCGAGGCGGAGGCATCCGCCCAGGTCGATGGTTCGGGCAACATCCGCAAGACTGGCCTCATTGACCAGGCCGGATCGGATTTTGGAGAGTTCCCCCTCTTTTAATTCGGGAAACCGCTCCATGAGCAGATGGCTGATGATCAGGCTTAAAACCGCATCCCCTAAGAATTCCAACCGCTCATTATCCGCAATGTCTGCAACAGGCTGTTCATTCACATAGGAGCTGTGCATCAGGGCGTTTTCAAGCAGGCCTTTGTCCCTAAAGGTATAGCGGATCCGCTTTTCCAGAGCTGTTTGTGCTGAATCCGGCATGGTTTATTGAGTAGTTATGCGTGCTGCAGCCGTTGGACTTCGTGCATGAGGCGTTCATACACCGTGTAGGGGACACATAGGTCCCCCCGGCCCTTGCCCAGGCGCACCTCGGGGTTGATGGCGCCGTGAAAGTCGGAGCCGCCCGTGACCAGCAGGTTGTGCCGGCCGGCAAGGTCTTCAAAAAAAGCGGTCTGCTTTTGAGTATGACCGGAATAAAACGCTTCCAGACCCTTCAGCCCCATGGCGGTCAGGGCGGTAATCAGCCGGTCAAAGGCTTTTTCGGTTTTGATCTCCAGAAGCCCCGGGTGGGCCAGCACCGGTATACCGCCGGCTCCGCGGATCAGGGCTATGGCTTTTTCCGGCGCAATCCGTTGCTTTTCGACGTATCCCGGTTTTCCTTTGCCGATATAGGCGTCAAACACCTCCTCAATGGAGGCGGCATACCCTTTTTTTACCATCAGGGCCGCGATATGGGGCCTTCCGATCTGGGCCCGGCCGGATGCGGAAACAACTACTTCTTCCAAGGAAATATCAAACCCCATCTCGTTTAAGCGGGCGATCAGCCGCGGGTTTCTGTTTTTCCTGGCCGCCTGCTGGGTGATTAATGCCCGGTTAAGCGCCGGGTCATCTAAGCGAAAACCGTAGCCGAGGATATGAAAACTGCCGTAAATATCCAGCTGTTTTAGGGGGGCGGCGCTGATTTCAACACCGGTCATAAATTGGATGGCGTCGGGAATGCCGTGATCAATAATCTCCCGTGTCCCTTCGATCGCGTCGTGATCCGTCAGCGCCATTGCCGCGAGTCCGGCTGTTTCGGCAAGCGCAAGGATATCTATCGGGTTCAGGGATCCATCGGAGGCGGTGGAATGGATATGTAAGTCGATGTTCCCTGAGCTACAATCCAAGGGCCTTCTCTAACGCCTCTTCTTTTTTTTTGCATTCAATGCAAAGGGTGGTCACTGGACGGGCCTTTAACCGTTTGATGGAGATCTCTCCGCCGCACCGCTCACAGATGCCGAAGCTGCCGTCCTCAATCCGGTCAAGCGCCTTTTTGACCTTTTTGATGAGTTTGTGTTCCCGGTCCCGTATGCGGAGTTCAAAGTTCCGGTCCGATTCATAGGTGGCCCGGTCGGTGGGGTCGGGAAAGTTCCCCTTTGGCGTATGCATGTCCGAAACGGTGTCGTTGGCCTGGCTTAACAGCTCCTCAAGA
Organism: uncultured Desulfonema sp.; assembly: GCA_964522535.1. Taxonomy (GTDB): domain Bacteria; phylum Desulfobacterota; class Desulfobacteria; order Desulfobacterales; family Desulfosalsimonadaceae; genus DYLE01. Next base: position 10,024 of record CAZFWD010000161.1, on the reverse strand, counting down.
CGTTTCGTCAGAAGGTCTTTGAAGTATTTAATATCCTTTTCTTTCATATGGCTGCATTCCTTTTTTCAGTCATATTTTCAGTCATACCCACAGGCACACCCGCGCTGGATCAACACAGCAGGCAGGCTCATAAAAATTTTTATCTATCATGAAATTTTTTGAGTTGTAAAGCATTAAATTTGTGTTTTTGAACCGGCCCTCAAGAGGCCTTCAACGGCCTTCCCCTCAGGGATCTGAGGGATTATTCATCAATCTTAAACATTCGGCGCGCGAGATGCAGGGCCGCGGATTTATTTCCGTGGGTCCCCGGATTTTTCAAATAATGGGTGGGGTCGTGAAGGATCTTGTTGATGAACGCCTCGAGCATTTTTTCCAGGGCCCGGCGGTCCTGGGTGGAACAATGTTCCAGGGCGGCCAGTGTCTTTGACAGTTCGGATGCCGCCATCGCGTGCAGTTTTTTCCGCAGCGCGATGATGGTCGGCACCACATTCAGGTTTTCCCGCCAGTTTTTAAAGCTGAGGACGGCTTCATCGATGATCCGCTCGGCTTGAATCGACTCCCTGTGCCGGGTCTCAATGTTTTCGGTGATCACCCCCTGAAGGTCGTCGATATCATACACATAGGCATTGGGAATCCGGTTGATTCCCGGGTCGATGTCCCGAGGGACCGCGATATCGATAAAAAACAGGGGTCGGTTTTTTCGCTTCCGCATCACCGGCTTTACCTGATCGGAGGTGATGACGAAACCCGGCGCTCCGGTGGAGCTGATTATGATATCGGCAATTTCCAGCTTTTCGTTGATTTCCTCAAGCCGGATCGCCCGGCCCGAAAACCTGCCCGCAAGCGCCATCCCTACGGAAAGGGTGCGGTTGGCGACATAGGTTTTGCCGCGGCAGCGGTTTCGAATTAGATGCGCCACCGCGAGCTCGGCCATCTCCCCGGCACCCACCAGCAGAACGGTTTTATCCTCAAGGGTGTCGAAGATTTTTTTGGCCAGCTCCACCGCGGCATAGCTGATGGAGACCGCATGGCCGCCGATCCCGGTTTCCGTTCGGACCTGCTTGGCCACGGAAAAGGCCTTGTGCATGAGCCGGTTGAGGATGACCCCGGTGAATTTTTTCATCACCGCGGTTTTGTAGGCGGCCTTGACCTGACCTAGAATCTGGGGTTCGCCGACCATCATGGCGTCCAGGCTGGCGGCCACGCGAAAAACATGCCGCACCGCCTCATCCCCTGTGTAAACATAGGTGAATTGGTCGATCTGGGAGGAAGAGACGGATTTTTCCCGGCAGATAAAGGACTTGACGGATTCGACGGCGGCCGTGGGGTTTATCGTCACCATCAGCACCTCCACCCGGTTGCAGGTGGAGAGGATCAGCGCCTCGTCAAGGCTTTCATTTTTTTTCAATATTTCTAAAGCAGCGTTGATTTCATTCTCAGAGAAAGCCATCCGCTCCCGTAGCGCCACCGGGGCGGCCCTGTGGTTGGTGCCGAAAACCACGATATTCAACATGCCGGCAATTTCGGGCGGGCGCACCGCTGGTTCACCCTTACTATTTGGTGAAGACATCGTGATGCCCTTCCAGAAAAAGGTTTACCCCTAAAAAGGTGAACAGGATGGCCGCAAAACCGATGATCGCCATGACCGCGGCGCGGCGGCCGCGCCAGCCCGCGACCAGCCGTTCATGAAGCAGCGCCGCATAAAACAGCCAGGTGATGCATGACCAGATTTCTTTGGGGTTCCAGCTCCAGAACCGTCCCCAGACCGATTGCGCATAAACGAATCCGCTGATCAGCCCGATGGTGAGCATGGTGAACCCGATCACGATGAAGGTGTAGCCGGTGCTGTCCAAAAACTGCAAAGAGGGCAGCCGCTTGAAGAAAAACCGGTGCGTCTTTGATTTGATGCCGTGCTCCTGAATCAGGTAGAGGATGCCGGTGCCGCAGGCCAGGGCGAGGGAGGCCTCGCCGATGAAGATCATCACCACATGAATGATCAGCCACAGGCTTTTAAACACGGCGGTCTGTTCCACCGGAACCTTGGGAATGAAATAGGCCTGGATCAGGATGAAGCTGACCAGCGGAGCGGTGTAGGCGCCCAGAATGTTTATGCGGTATTTGTATTTTAAAAACAGGTAAACCCCGGCCAGGGTCCAGGCGGAAAATGAAAGGGTCTGGTGCAGGTTGTGAATCGGCAGAAAGCCGAGGCTGATGAATTCGTATCCGAGAAGCCCGGTATGAACCAGAAAACCGGCCATCATGGCGGCGTAGGCCAGGCGGTGAAGGATTTTCTTTTGAACAAAAAGAAAGGCCAGGTACCCGGCCGAACTGGCCAGGTACAACAGGATGATCGCGATGAGTGCCGAGGTCATAGGCGGATCCCCAATCGGTGCGGATTAGTCTTCTGGTTCCATGAGCCGGTCATACACATACCCCGGACCAAGGACATTGAACAGAAGCCGGTTGATCTCATCCTTCTGGTTGTTTTCAATCATTTCCAGCAGCCCCCCCGCAATCAGTTTTTCAAGCTGCGGTTTATGGGCCTCGGGAGCATGCTCGGCGCGTAACAGTTGCTGACGAACGGCGCCCATCAGCTTCAGGAACCGGGCATACTCATCCCCGAATTTTTTTTCAAGCTCTTTTCGAAGCCTTTTGGCAAACGCCGGGCTTTTGCCGGAGGTGGACACGCTGATCACCAGGTCCCCCTGCTCCACCACGGCCGGAAGGATAAAGCTGCAGGCGTCCGGCAGGTCGGCGATGTTGCAGAGGATGTTTTTTTGTTTGGCATCCGCGCTGATTCGGCGGTTGATGCCCTCGTCATCGGTGGCGCCGATAACCAGAAATTTTTCATCCAAATCCGACGGCTGATACCTGCGTTGAATCAGCCTGACCCGGGATTCTTTTTTAAATTCCTGAAATTCATTACAAAACTCAGGGCTCACCACCGTAACGACAGCCCCGCAGTCCGCCAGGGTTTTCACCTTTCGAAAGGCGACCGCCCCGCCTCCCACCACCAGGCAGTTCTGGTTTTTAATATCTAAATTTACAGGATAGTATTTCATGGCTTCAGTTGAATCGTCATCAGGTCTTTTGCAATCAGGAGCGGTCCGGCATAGGTTTTGCGGCACTCGCCTTCCAGATCCGCACGCTCGCATTCAGGGTACAGATGGGTGAGGACCAGATGTTTCACCCCTGCCGCTGCGGCGATTTGACCGGCCAGGGAAGGGGTCAGGTGACCCGCCACCTTTTGCGCGTCCGGAAACGCGGATTCGCAGATGAACAGGTCTGCGGTTTTTGCCAAGTCGACCAGGTTTTGAGTGTAATCCGTATCCCCGGAATAAACCATGGTGGCGCCGCCCGGAAGGGTGATCCTAAAGGCGATGCTTTCGGGGTTGTGCGCCACCGGAAGGGTATCGACCCTAAATCCCTTGAACCGGCGAAAATCCCTGTCATGATGGCTATACTCTATAATTTTGAGGCGGCCGGACAGATCGATCCAGGTTTTATAGAATTTTTTCAAATGGGTGTAAAATTCTAGAAACCCGGTGCCCCCGTGCAGGGTCAGGGGGATTTTGCGCCGGCTGCCGTCTGGGTATTTATTGGCGAACAGAAACGGCACCAGCTCGCCGGTATGATCCGGGTGAAAATGGGAGAAAAACACATGACCGACCTCAAAAATCGTGACCCCGGCCATCAGCAGCCGTTGCATGGTGCCGGGCCCCAGATCAAAAACCATTCTTTGGCCGCCGGCGGTCAGAAGCACGGAACAGGCGCTGCGGTTTAAGGAAGGGACGCAGGTTCCGGACCCCAGGATGGTGACCGAGGGCCTGGCTTTATTTGCGCGGTTTTGCATGGCCGTATTTTTTTTCAAACCTGTGAATGACCCATTGAAGCAGCCGGTCCGATCGGTCATCTTTTAACGGAATATCAAGGGCTTCTGCCGGAATTTCGGCCCGAGCCATGCTTCGGTGGCCGCCCGCCGTGCCGAACGCGCCGAACCGCAGGCTCGCGATTCGGCCGGCGTCCCGTTGAAGCCCGTCGTTTCGAATGATGATAATCAGCCTGTTTTCATATATTCCGGAGACAAGGCTCCAGGTCACGGTGTTGATGCGCATGAAAAAATCGGCGATGATCACGCAGATATCCGGATTGTTTATTTTTCCCAGGTGCACATAGATTCTGTTGCGGGAGATGACGTGGCTGTCGATGGCTTTTTTAAAATAAGAAAGAAACTCTACCTGCAGATCGGCCTGTTCGATTTTTCGCGCCAGGTAGGTGTTGGCGTACCGGAAAAGATATTGAAAAGCCTGAATATCGGCGTTGATCGAGGGCCTCTGGAAATCGTTGGTGTCGGTCTTGATGCCGAGAAACAGGGCGGTGGCCAGCCGGGCCGAGGGCCTGATCTTGGCGGCCTTCAGGTATTCGGTCAGAATTGTGGCCGTGGCCCCGTAATCCGGTCGAATATCCTTGAACGGAGCCTCGCTTTTGTCCGGGTGATGATCGATGATGGCGGTGTAGGCAAACCGGGAAAAGCTTTCATGATGGTGCGGCTGGGAGTCGACGATGACAAACCGGGTGTACGCATCGGGATCCACCTGGGAGATGGGGGTCATGCGAATATTCAGCAGCCGGACCATGGCGGCGTTGTCCGGTCGGGCGATGATGTTGATGTGGGCCAGTCCGAGATGCGCCACCCGTCGCCATAACATCCGCTTGACCGCCAAGGCGCTGGCGATGGCATCCGGATCGGCGTTGATGACGATCAGGACGCGGTCCGACCCGGTAAACCGGTCATAAAACCGGGCGAGTCTTTCCTTGTTTGAAAGGGTCATGCATTCCGGCCTCTTTACAGATTTATCCCGCCAGAAAGCTCCAGAGCACGCCTGCGGCCACGGCAGAGCCGATCACCCCGGAGATATTGGGCGCCATGGCGTGCATCAGCAGAAAGTTGGACGGGTCTTCCTTCTGGCCGACGATCTGGGCGACCCGGGCGGAATCAGGCACCGCGGAAACCCCGGCAGCGCCGATCAGGGGATTGATCTTATTTTTTAGAAAGAGGTTGAGGACCTTGGCGAACAATATCCCGGCGGCGGTGGCGATTCCGAAGGCCGTGGCGCCCAGCACGAAAATCCCCACCGACTTGGCGGTCAGAAACACGTCGGCCTGGGTGCTGGCCCCCACGGTCAATCCCAGAAGAATGGTCACCGAGTCCAGCACAGAGGTTCGGGCCGCCAGGGCCAGCCGCTCCGTCACGACGGCCTCTTTTAACAGGTTTCCCAGAAACATCATGCCCAGCAGCGGAATGGCCGCGGGCGCCACAAAGCAGCAGAGCAGCAGGGCGGCGATCGGAAAAATCATTTTTTCCTGTTTGGACACCTCCCGGGGCTCTTCCATGCGAATCAGCCGCTCCTTGCGGGTGGTCAGCAGTTTCATGATCGGCGGTTGAATCACCGGGACCAGGGCCATGTAGGAGTATGCGGCCACCGCGATGGGGCCGATCAGCTCCTTGGCCAGACGCGCGGTGAGAAAGATGGCGGTGGGCCCGTCGGCTCCGCCGATGATTCCGATGGAGGCGGCTTCCTTGGGCGCAAACCCTAGGGCCAGAGCGCCTAGAAAGGTTATGAAAATTCCGGCCTGCGCGGCCGCGCCAAGCAGCATCAGCACGGGGCGGGCCAGCATGGTGGAAAAATCCGTCAGGGCGCCGATGCCCAAAAAGATCAGGGGCGGGTAAATCCCCTGGGTCACGCCGAAGTAGAGGTAGTGGAGTACGCTGGTATCCTCATAGATGCTGAGTCCGAAACCTTTAAAAACCGGAATGTTGCCCACCAGAATGCCGAACCCGATCGGCACCAGCAGAAGGGGTTCGTAATGCTTGGCAATGCCCAGATAGATAAAGATGAGACCAATGACGATCATGATATAGTTCCGGTAGTCTGCCATCGCAAACCCGGTATTGGCGTAAAAATCCATCAGCATGTCCATGGCAACCCTACGACTCCTCTTTCTTCATATTCTGATACGCTCCATGATCCCAGCGGTAGAAGCCCTTTGCGTCAGGCACGATCAGCTTGGCCAGGATAAGCCGGTTCACGGTGGAATAGGGGCTGCCGATTCCGATTCTGCCGGCCAGGTCAATCAGTTTTGGAAGGGAGAACGGCTCCCCTTTGGATTTGATCAACAGATCAAACTGCCGGGCGATTTCGTTCAGATCATCGGCCTGCCGTGCTTCCGGCGCACCGCTGTCTTTTTTGTTTTTCTTAAACGGGCCTGTCAGTTTTTCAATGAATTCATTTCTTTTTTCTAATAAAGTAAGAACTTTATGGAGTTGGGAGATGATGAGGGACAGGGTGACCAGGGCGGTGAACACGATGAATATGCCGATTCTCGCCATGTTCCAGCCGTTGTTTGCGGCGATCGCTTCCAGTCCGGTCACGGCAACAGCCTCCCTTCAACCCCAGGGTTGTCCCAGTCGATAACCATCATGCGATTTTATTCCTCATCGACCTGGGAATCTTCGATAACAGCCAGGTCCTGATGAAGACGATAATGGATGTGGTGTTTGATTTTGTCTGCCAGATCGGCGTCCGCCTCAAGCAGCCGAAGAAGTTCCGCTTCGGGGATTGCCAGGATTTCGCCGTTTGTGAGCGCCACCGCGCTGCACTCATGGTCGAGGGCGGGAACCATGCCTTCGCCTCCGATGATGTCCCCTTTGTCATGGAGGGTAAACGCGCGTCCATCATTGAAGTAGACCATGAAGTTGCCGGACAGGACGATATACAGCCGGCGGTCAATCTCCCCCTTTTGGATCAGCGGCTCCCCCTCAAGAACACGCATGGCATCGATCAAGGGCAGCAAGGCCTCCCATTCCTGGGATGACAGGTCCTTGAATATGTCAATCGTTTTGATGTCCTCAATCTCCAAGCCGGGCCCTCAACGCGTCAATCAATGTTTCTAAATGTTTTTTTATGACAGGTGCCGGATAGGCCTGCTGATTCCCGGCAGGGCGCAGGCGGCCCCCATCAACTAAACCATATTAAATAAACAGGAGGCTTGCGTCATGTCAATAAAAAAGAAAGGCGCAGGCGGCATCCGGTGCGGGAAACAACGGGGCGGGAATACTCGGTGAGTGGGGCGTTTGCACGCTCCAGAGCAGCGCAGCCGGGGGTGCACAACAGAAACCCGTTATGGGGCGATTCGGATTTCAACCCGTCGATTCAGTGCTCGGCCGATGCTTGATGCATTGGAGGCCAGGGGGTCTGCTGCCGCATATATTTTTGTTTTCATGTGGGAGGTTGAAATGCCTTTTGAAATCAAGTAGTTTTTGACGGAGTTGGCCCGTTCAAAAGACAGCGCCAGGTTTTTCCGCTGGCTGCCGCTGACATCCGTATGCCCGGCAATCTCGAGCTTAACCCGCGGATTTTTTTTCAGGGCCGAGACCGTGTTGTCCAGAAGCGCCCGGTATACAGGTTGCAGCGTATGCTCGTTGCAGTTGAAGTTGATCACCTCCAGGGTGGTTCCCACAGGCAAGGAGGCGATATTTTTCAGGGCGAACCCGGGCAGCAGGGAGCCCATCACCCGTAGCTCCGAGCGTCTATTTTTTGCCTGCCCCTCGTCGGTTAGGTTTGTGGCAATCGGCTGGGATTCCCCGTATCCGAAAACGGCCAACTGCCTGTTTTCAACCCCCTTGGAGGTGAGGTAGCTTTCCACGCTTTTTGCCCTTCGTCTGGAAAGCATCTGGTTGTAAGCATCCGGGCCCACCGAATCCGTATGGCCCGCGATTTCAAAAATGAAGTCCGCATGATTTTTAATAAAAGCGGTCTGCCGGTCCAAAAGCGGCTTTGCGTACGGCTGAAGGATGGCCGAATTAAAATCAAAATAAAAGGTTTCAAGCACCATGCGGGGCGGAAGCGCCTTTAACCCGGCAAACGGATCCCCGGCTTCCACGGTTTCAGGCGACATCAGGGGCGATGAGATGGCGGGTTCCCGTTTCATGGGCGGTGGCGGGGGCTGGGGATGATACAGTTCGGCCTCATAGGCTGCCTGGCGGGAAAGCGCTAGAATATTCTTGGCGATCCGGTCATAGCAGGCCCAGTAGGTGATGGCGGCCTCCTTGCCCAGATCCATGGCTTCGTCGATTTTTTTTTCCGCATACAGGGAATCCGCGGTCTCCTTGGCCTGTTCAATCGCATGTCGGGTCTGGTCGAATTCCCTCGGCGCGGTGAGCGCCTCATCCTCTACGCCGAAGTAGCCGGTATGGAAGGTGTTGCACCCGATGATCAACAGCAGGCAGATGATGGCAAGGTAGATGAGCCCTGCACTCAGGAAATTGAGTTTCATTGAGGTTCCCTAAGCGGTTATTCCCTCGGATTGTATCAACAAAAAAAGATTATGTATTTTAAAAAGAACCGCAGCGTTTGTCAAGCCCGAAACGGATTTAATTGCGGGGAATTAATGATTTTTTAGTAGGGTTAAAAAAACAGGTTTTACTTTTCGGGCAATCCGGTGTATGCATCAGTCAATAAAATAAGATTTAATCAAACTGAGTTATGCAATAGGCAAACGCCACCCAGACTCACGCGGGCGGCGTTTTTTTTTGAGGAGCTGAGTTGGCACGCATTCTGGTCATCGACAACTATGATTCGTTCACCCATAACCTGGTTCAGATGCTGATGCGCTATGACCTGGCGATTGATGTTTTTCGAAGCGACGGGATAAGCCTGGGCCGAATCGACCGCATGGCTCCGGATTACATTTTAATCAGCCCGGGACCCAAGGACCCTTCCCATGCGGGCATCTCCACCGAGCTGGTTCGCGCCTTTGCCGGGCGGGCGCCGATTTTGGGAGTGTGCCTGGGCATGCAGTGCATCAACGAGGCCATGGGCGGGTCAACCGTCAACGCACCGGTTCCGGTTCACGGAAAGACCAGCCGGATTTACCATCACCAGAAGGGTCTTTTTAAGGGGATGCCCTCGCCGTTTACCGCGGCCCGGTATCATTCGTTGATGGTAAACCCGAAAGACACCGGGCTTGTGGTCACGGCCCGAAGCGAAGACACCGTCGTCATGGGAATAGAAGATGGCAGGCGGTCGGTTTTCGGGGTTCAGTTTCATCCGGAAAGCTTTATGACCCAACAAGGATTTGTTCTGATTGAAAATTTTTTAAGGCAAGGCCCGCTTCAAAAACCGCTAAAAAGCGTAAAGGGTTGCGGATAAAGGAGGCCCGGCATGCGCAATTTAAAAAAAATCACCGGACGGCTTGAAACGATTTACGTCGACCCCCTGGTTTTAAACGAGCCGTTTATTGATTTTGCGTCCCGGTTTTCAAGCCTGCCGGGCACGGTGGTGCTGATGAGCGGCGGGGAGCTTGACAGCGCCCGATACCATATCCTTGCCGCCATCCCCTGGCTCAGCGTCAAATCCCGGGGATGTGAACAGGTCCTCACTGCCGGAGGGCGGATGGTGCGTTGGGCGCTTAATCCGTTTGCGGCGTTGCGCCGGCTGATTCGCGCCTATGCGATACGGTTTGAGGACCCGTCCATACCCGTGGGGGCCGGCCTGTTCGGATACCTTTCCTATGATTTGAAGGATTACATCGAAAAGCTTCCCCGCACCTCGGTGAATGACCTGGGCCTGCCTCAAGTCTGCCTGTTTGCGCCCTCGGTGGTGGTCGTCCATGATAAGATCACCCAAAACACCCGGTTGTGCATACCCGAACGCGGCCGTCAGTCCCGCAACAGAGCCCTTCGGCAATTTCAATCCATGATCAAGATGCCCCCGGCCGCAGATTCCTTTTTCAGCGGCGCCGCCGCCGGCTTTTCATCCTCCTTTACCCGGCCGGCGTATCTGGAGGCGGTTTCTCAAATCAGGGATTACATTGTTTCCGGGCATATCTATCAGGTAAACCTGTCCCAGCGGTTTGAAACGGCTTTTTCCGGAAGCCCTTTTGCCTTTTTCAAGCAGCTCTATCAGACCGCGCCCGCCCCGTTTTATGCTTATGTTCACGCGGGGGATCATTATATCGTTTC
>CAZFWD010000160.1:0-6986 GCA_964522535.1 uncultured Desulfonema sp. | reverse complement strand
CCGGAGTGGTGGAACTGGTAGACGCAGAGGACTCAAAATCCTCCGCCCGCAAGGGTGTGCGAGTTCAAGTCTCGCCTCCGGCACCAACAAACTTAAAGGGTTGGCCAACATGGGTAAATTCCTCTTTTTGTGTCAAAAATTGGATGTAAGATGAGCTTTTAAAACCCCTTCCAAAAGGAGAGGAGCATTACCATGGCTTTTCTGGAATACGCTCAATATGACGGCCTGGGTTTGGGTGAACTCGTTCGCAAGGGTGAAGTGACGGCTTCTGAGCTTATGAACGAGGCAATAGCTCGGGCGGAGAAGCATAACAGCAAGATCAACGCCGTTGTTTTCAAATTTTACGAACAGGCCCGCGAAACCGCTGGCAGAGAACCGGGCAATGGCCCATTTGAAGGCGTGCCGTTTCTTTTGAAAGATATATTGGGGGAGTGCCAGGGGGTGCCCACGCGTTTTGCCAGCCGCTACTTCCCCTCCTTTCCTTCCCCTGTCGATTCCGAATTGGTTGCCAGATACAAGCATGCCGGACTCATTCCCTTTGCCAAGACAAACGCGCCGGAATTCGGCCTTCCGCCTATTACCGAGCCTCAGCTTTATGGGCCTTGCCGAAATCCCTGGAATACCGATTTTACCCCGGGAGGTTCGAGTGGCGGTTCGGCCGCGGCTGTGGCTGCCGGCATTGTTCCGCTTGCTCATGGCAACGACGGCGGAGGCTCGATTCGAATCCCGTCAGCCTGCTGCGGTCTGGTCGGTCTGAAACCCACACGTGGTCGAATTTCACTTGCCCCAAATCTCGGGGATGTAATGGGCGGGCTGGTCAACGAGCATGTTTTAACGCGAAGCTTAAGAGACAGCGCTGCGGCGCTCGAAGCCACGGAGGGGTATGTGCCCGGCGATCCGTATTCCGCGCCGCCTAAGAAGAACCCCTATCTCCAGGAGGTCAAGACTGATCCGGGGCGTCTGAGGATTGCGTTTTCAACACAAAGCCCTCAGGGCGAGCCTCTCCACAAAGAAGCCGTCAAAGCCGTTGACGAGGCGGTCACGCTTTGCGCTGAGCTGGGCCATGAACTGACGGAAGCCGCGCCGACACTTCCTTATGATCAGGTTGCATTTGCTTTCATTACCGTTTACGCCGCCGGGCTTGCCTCAATCATCGACACGTTAAAACAGGTCACCGGCGTGGAGCCAACCGTAGAGACGGTGGAGCGTTTGACATTAAATTTTTATGAAATGGGAAAAAAAATTACGGCTGCCCAATACCTAATGGCTGTTTCCACGCTGCAAAGTCTATCCCGGCAGGTTGCCGTCTTTTTCGAGAATTATGATATCTTGCTGACGCCGGCTCTGGGCTGTCCGCCCTTAAAAGTCGGGACCATTGATTTTCAAAGCCCCTCGGCGTCCCTGCTGGACCCAAAGATTGCCCATTTCGCGCACATCAATCCCTACTATAACATTTCCGGCCAGCCCGCCATATCGCTGCCGCTCCATTGGACTGCCGAAGGAATGCCGCTCGGAGTGCTCTTTGGCGGGAAATACGGTGATGAGGCGACTCTTTTCAGACTTGCCGGCCAGATCGAGCAGGCGCGTCCCTGGAGGGATCGGCATCCGGCTATCTGGGAATAAAATAAGCGGTTTTCGGAAATTTTGGGGCCTCATCGCCTCATCGAATACAATCCATCCATTACCTGAAAATCGTCTCAGCCCCCCTGCAACCTATAGTGCCCGTTATAACTTGACAAATAAGGCGATTTTTGAAAACACTAACTCTCAAAAAGCAGGTTTTTATTCTTCGAAAAAAGTCATTTTTTGATAATGCAGGGTTTAAAAATAAACAACGCGACAGCGATGGTTGGAGGTAAAAATGAGTTCGATAAAGATCAAACAGGAAGAAACATCGGCGGGGCGAGTGATCAATTCGTCTATTATAGAGGATTTGGATGCACCGTTTCGAAAAAAATTTGGTCCAAAGTGGGATGCGTACCGGAAAAATTGGGCGGCCGCCTCAAGGATGGAGTATCGTCCGGATTTTCCGCTTTTTATCCGTTTTGAAACCAAATTCCGCTGCATGCTTCGGTGTAAAATGTGTGTTCATGGGCATCCCGATCTTGAGAAAGGATATGCGTATGAGGGAGAACTTGATTTTGCAACCTACTGCCGATTGATTGATGAGTGTGCGGCGCATCAATGTCCTTCCATAGGCATGAACCATGTCAATGAACCGCTTTTAGACAAAGACCTGATTGAGAGAATACAATATGCCGCTAAAAGCGGCATCATGGATATTCATCTGAACACGAATGCAATGCTTCTTACTTCAGAAATGTCGGAAAAACTCCTTGATTCAGGACTGACCCGAATTTGTTTCAGCGTGGATGCGCTAACGCGTGAAACCTATGAAAAAATCCGTATCGGCGGAGATTATGATCTCGTGATGTCCAATATCGATACTTTTTTAAATTTAAGGGCAAAACATAATTTGGATATTCCTATTGCGCGGGTTAGTTTTCTCCTTCAGGAGGACAACAAACATGAGCTGGACGCTTTTCGTGAATATTGGGTTAATAAAGTAGAATATGTTGCGGTTCAAAGGTATGTCCCGATCAGCCCGTTCGATCAGGAAGAAGAGGATGATGCGCGAGCTCATGCAAAGTCTTTTTCGCCCAAAGAGGGGAAACAAAAATGTTCCTATGCATGGGAGTCTCTTTTTATCCATGGGGATGGAACGGCCTTGCCTTGTGCGGCCCATAAAGCCAGAAAAATTGCCGTCGGCAACATTCACAAAAATACCATCCATGAAATTTTTAACTGCCCCGCGATGGAAGAGCTGCGGATGAAACATAAATCCGGTAATTTGGAAGGTCTAAAGCTTTGTCCATCATGCCTTTTTTAAGTTCATAACGAAAATAAAAATATAATGATAATGAAGAATCAGAAGCATAAGAAGAAAAAGCGTGTTTATGTACCGATGGTTGCCGATTTTCTTCATCATGGACACATAAATATTATCAAGGTTGCTGCCGAACTGGGAGAAGTCATGGTGGGGCTTTTTTCGGACAAGGCGGTGGCGTCTTATAAGCGCGTCCCCTATATGAACTATGAACAGCGAAAAATGATTATTGAGAATATACGCGGTGTAGATCGGGTTGTCATACAGGATACGCGTGATTATGAGGATAATCTTCGAAAATATAAACCGGATTACATGGTGCACGGCACGGATTGGCGCGAGGGGCCGCTTAAAGATGTCCGGGCTAAAGCGATAGCCGTTTTGGCTGAATGGGGCGGAAAAATTGTAGAACCGGAGTATACGCAAGGCGTTTCTTCCACAGCAGCACGCAACCACCTTGGAATAGCCGATACTGCGCCGATGAATACGCAAAACCCCAAAAAAAACATTGCAAATAACTGATCCTGTAGACCCCACCCTGTCTGCCGGATCAACCCCTATTGCGTCATGAAAAATACAGATCGTTACCTGCCTTTTCTGAAACGTGTCCTCACGCCGCCAAGACTTGAGCATTCTCTGGGGGTCATGCGGGTCATGGAAGAGCTGACACCGATTTACGGCCTTGGCCGCGAACAAGCGGTGACCGCTGGTCTGCTCCATGATGCCGCCAGGGATTTGGACGGCGAACATCAATTGGCACTGGCGAAGGAGGCCGGACTCGAATGGTGCGATCCCTGCGAACAGCATCCTATCTATCTACACGCGCTGGTGGGGGCGTACTTCGTCGCCAAAGAGCTGGGTATCGCGGATCCCTTGATTCTGGATGCCATTGCAGCCCACTCGTTTGCGGGTCATGGACGCAACCTTGACGCCTCACTGTCGCGATGTCTTCGGTTTGCGGATCTACTGGCCCCCAGCCAGGAATGGCGAGGGATGAAAAAACTCAAGGGGGTGGTTTACGCGGGGCAAACAGAGGAAGCCGCTCTGCTCCACTGCGGCTGGCTGATTGAGTATTTTCAAAAGCAGCGGATTCCTGTGCATCCCAACCTGGCGAGATATTACCAAGTGCTGATGAGCAAAACGGCTGTAAACGCGTCCTTCTTTGAGAAGTGGTAGCAACCCGGTGCCGCCCGGTCTCCGCGCAACGCCCTGGCCATGATCCGGCTGCTGACCGACGCAGATTTGACGGTTTCGTAAGCCAATCCTTAAACACCCACGCGGCTTGTTCCTCAAAGGTAAGCCGCGCATATCAAGGGGTTAATCGATGCGTGGGGAAGATGTTTTTATGGGTTCTTACGACCGGCTTTCTGCGATCGCATCAAAAATTTCCCGTACAGAAACACCCCCTTCACGAAGAACCCTCGGCGGTCTGACGGTTATGTCCACCACGGTGGAGCCTAAACCGCCTTTTAACGGACCGGTATCTAGAATCAACTCCACATTGCCAAGAATCTCGAAAGGGATATCCGCGATCCTGGATGCTGCGGCCCGGCCCGACAGGTTGGCGCTGGTTCCGGTCATCGGGCGTCCAGCGGCATGGACCAGGGCCGCGGCCACCGAATGCGACGGCAGCCGGATGCCGATTTTTCCCGTTTTTCCGGTTAAAACCGAAGGGACCTTTGGACCGGCAACAAAAACGAGGGTGACCCTTCCGGGCCAGAACCGGTCCATCAACGACACGGCGGCTTCCGGGATGCTGTCGACCAGAAGGGTTAAGAGCGATCTGGATGGGATCAGCACGGATAGGGGCTTTTCAGCGGGCCGATGCTTGACGGCGAATACCCGTCTGACCGCATTCACATTAAAAGCGTCCGCACCGATGCCGTAGAGACCTCTTGTGGGAAAAATAATCAACCCGCCGGAGGCGAGGATATGCGCCGCCTCACGGATTAAGGAGGGGTCCGGCTGATCCGGATCGATTCGCCGAATACGGGAATTATCGATGGAACTGTCTGGCTTTCTGCTCAACGGAGTCCGCCATTTCCCGCTTAAACGATTCCAGACGCCTTTTTAAGCCCTCGTCCGCCACGGAAAGGATCTGAACCGCCAGGATGCCGGCGTTTCTGGCGCCGGGCCTGCCCACGGCCATGGTGGCGACCGGCACCCCGGGCGGCATCTGAACCGTGGAAAGCAGGGCGTCCATGCCGTTTAAGGCCGAAGAGTTGATGGGCACGCCGATCACCGGAAGGCAGGTGTGCCCGGCCATCACGCCGGCCAGATGGGCCGCATGTCCGGCTCCCGCGATGATGACCTTGATGCCCTTTTTCGAGGCGGTGGATGCAAAATCGGCAGCCAGGGCCGGTGTCCGGTGGGCGGAGGCCACGGTCAATGCATAGGGAATACCGAAGCGTTTCAGCACCTCCACCGATTCCTTCATAATCTCGTAATCAGAGTCGCTGCCCATCACGATCCCCACCCGGGGCGGGGCCTCCAGGCGCTGAATCGCCTTTCGGGCGATGTCTTTGCGTTGGTAGGCGCCGTTCCAGGAAATTTTGGAAACCGCCAGGTAGGCCCGCTCGGTTGCTTTTTTAACCGTGTCCCCCAGGGCGGTCACGCCCAAGACCCTGCCCCCGGAGGTTAGGATTTTTCCGTCCTTTTTCAATGTGCCGGCATGAAACACGGCAACATCCTTCATCTTCTCCGCGCTTCCCAGGCCTGCAACCGGCTTTCCCTTTTCATAGGGCCCCGGATAGCCTTTGGAGGCCATGACCACGCACACGGCGGGCCGGTCATCGATCTCAAGGGAACAGGCGTTCAGCCGGCCTTCCACAACCGCCTCCATGATCGGCACGATATCCGATTTCAGGCGAATCATCAGCGGCTGGGTCTCGGGGTCACCGAACCGGCAGTTGAACTCCACCACCTTGACATCGTCCCCGCTGATCATCAGTCCGGCATACAGCACCCCCTTGTAGGGAATGCCTTCCTCGGCCATTCCCCTGACCATGGGCAGCATGATCCTTTCCATGACCTTTTGATGCATGAAGGCATCCACCACCGGGGCCGGGGAATAGGCGCCCATGCCGCCGGTATTGGGACCCTGGTCGTTGTCATAGATGGTTTTATGATCCTGAGAGGAAGGCAGCGGAAGGACATGAACCCCGTCCGTAAAGGCGATAAAAGAGGCCTCTTCGCCGATGAGGCATTCCTCGATGACGATTTTTTTCCCGGCTGTTCCGAAGGCCATGTCCTGCATCGCTGTTTTTACGGCCGTTTCCGCCTGCTCGCGGGTTTTACACACCGACACCCCCTTGCCCGCGGCCAGGCCGTCGGCCTTGACCACAACGGGGGAAGGCGTGCGCTCAAGGAAATGAAGGGCCTTTTCAAAATCGGTAAAGGATTGCCCCTTTGCCGTGGGAATGCCGTATCGGTTCATGATCCGCTTGGCAAAGGCCTTGCTCGCTTCGATCCGGGCGGCTTTTTGCGAAGGACCGAACATCCGAAGCCCCTTTTTTTCAAACCGGTCCGTGATCCCCGCAGCCAGCGGGGTTTCAGGCCCCACCACCGTCAAATCGATCGCCGCTTCCCCGGCAAACCGAAGCAGGGCGTCGATATCCTCGGCCGCAATGGGAACGCACTCGGCTACCCCCGCGATCCCGGCGTTGCCGGGCGCGCAGTAGAGTTTTTTTACCCTAGGGCTTTGGGCGATCTTCCAGGCCAGGGCATGCTCCCGGCCGCCGCTTCCGATAATCAATATCCTCATCGACTTCATCCTTTCTTGGTATTTTTCACCCCCAGCGATGATGCCGTTTGAGACCCAGTTCGATGAGCCGGTCCAGAAGCCGGGAAAAACTCATACCGGCGACGCCGGCCGCCTTGGGAAGAAGGCTGTTTGAGGTCATGCCCGGGACCGTGTTGGTTTCCAGAACAAAGATCTCCTCGTCTCGAATGATCATGTCCGTTCGGCTGTAACCCTCGCAAAACAGCGCCCGATGGGCCTTTATGGCAAGGTCCTGAGCCCTTTGGGTGAAATCCGCGCGGATCCGAGCCGGGCAAATCTCCTGGGTTTCCCCGGCCTGATACTTCGCCTCATAATCAA
>CAZFWD010000159.1:0-6334 GCA_964522535.1 uncultured Desulfonema sp. | reverse complement strand
CCCGCTCCGGGAAGTCCTCAACGAAAGCCTATTCGTCGGCGGAAGGGAGATGCCCTTCTGCGCGGCCGGGATCGGCAATCCCCACTGCGTCATCATACGGAACCGAATATCCCCTGCCCTGGCCCGGCGGCTGGGGCCGAAAATCGAAACCCACCCCCTGTTTCCTCGGCGGACCAATGTTCAGTTCGTCAAGGTGACGGACCGGTCCAATATTCGAATCGAAATCTGGGAAAGGGGCGCGGGATACACCCTGGCCTCGGGAAGCAGCAGCTCGGCGGCTGCGGCCGTGACATGCCGCCTGGGGTTGACAGACCGGGACGTGACGGTTCACATGCCCGGTGGAGCGATTCAGATCAACCTCCGGCCTGATTTTTCAGTGACCCTGACCGGCCCGGCAACCCGCATCGCAGAGGGGGTTGCGGATGCGGAAATGTTTGACCAGCGGCTTTAAAAAATTTACGGGTGCCATTTCAGAATGAAGAATTTTTTTACGGTTACCCCGCTGCATGCGGTTTTTGAAAAAATCGACGGATTTCCGGTTGCCGGGGGTGAAACGGTGCCGCTTTGCGAGGCGCACGATCGAATCCTGGCCGAAAATATCGTTTCCGATATGGACATTCCGGGTTTTGCGCGCTCCACGGTGGACGGGTATGCGGTCTGCGCCGCATCCACCTTCGGCGCCTCGGAAACCAACCCGGCCTACCTGACCCTGAAAGGGGGGGTGGCCATGGGCAAAACCCCTGATTTTTCCGTCTCTCCCGGGGAAGCCGGCCGCATATCCACCGGCGGCATGCTTCCTTCCGGGTCAAACAGCGTGGTCATGCTGGAGCATGCAACCGAAATCGACGCCGCCACCCTTGAGGTTTATAAAAGCGTACCCCCCATGGGAAACGTGATCGCCGAAGCCGAAGACATCAACAACAACCAGACCGTGCTTTTTACCGGAATGCGGATCAGGCCCCAGGAGACGGGCCTTCTGGCCGCCCTGGGAAAGGAACGGGTCAGGGTCTTTAAAAAACCGGTGATCGGCCTGATCTCCACGGGCGACGAAATCGTGAACATTCACTCCAAGCCGGGGCCGGCGCAGATCCGCGACATCAACACTCACACCCTGTTCAGCCAGATCTTAAGGGCGGGGGGGGTGGCAAAGGCTTACGGCATCGTGGTCGATGACCGTAGCGCCCTTCTTGAAAAATGCAGGACCGCGCTGGCTGCCTCCGATATGGTCATGATTTCAGGAGGCAGCTCCGTGGGAACGCGGGACCTGACCATCGAAGTGATCGCAGCGCTCCCGGATTCGGAAATCCTTATTCACGGCATATCCATCAGTCCGGGCAAACCCACCATTCTGGCCAGAGTGGGCGAAAAGCCCTTCTGGGGCCTGCCAGGGCACGTGGCCTCCGCCATGGTGGTCTTTGACCGGGTGGTTCGTCCCTTTGTCGCTCATGCCGGGGGGGTTGATCCTTCCCGCAACCGCCGCCGCATCAGGATTTCTGCGAAGCTCTCAAGGAACCTGGCCTCGGCCCAGGGACGCACGGATTTTGTGAGGGTCAGACTGACAGAAACGGATGAAGGGCTGCTGGCGGAACCGATACTCGGCAAATCCGGGCTGATCCACACCATGCTGCGGGCCGACGGCCTGATCGAGGTCGATGCCAACACTGAAGGGGTTGAAAAGGGCGCACCGGTATCCGTGATCCCTTTTTTGTAATTTAAAAAACAACCAAAAACCGGTTCCCCGAACAGGGCTGAACAATGACCAACAACAGAACCATCTACCTGAAGATGAAGACCCTGGAGGAGGCGAAACAACTGCTGGAGAAAGCCCTCCCCTTTTCCACGGGGCGGCCCACCGAGACCGTGGCGGTGGTGGATGCCGTAGGCCGGGTGCTGTGCGCGCCTGTTTTTGCAAAGATCTCCTCCCCCAACTTCCACGCCGCGGCCATGGACGGGATCGCGGTAAAGGCGGAAATCAGCTTCGGCGCATCCGAATCCACACCGAAAACCCTTGTCATCGGCAGGGATGCCCATTACGTCAACACCGGTCATGTGATGCCGGAACAAACCGATGCGGTGATCATGATCGAGCACGTCAACATCACCGGAGAAAACCAGCTGGAGATCGAGGCGCCGGCATTCCCCTGGCAGAACGTCCGCCGCATGGGGGAAGACATCGTCGCCACCGAGCTGATGTTCCCCACCAACCACCAACTGACCCCGTTTTGCATCGGGGCGCTGATCTCCGCCGGTGTATTCGAACTCAAGGTATGGAAAAAACCCTTTGTCCTGATCCAGCCCGTAGGGTCCGAGCTGGTGGATCATTGCACCGCGGATATCGCCAGGCTCAAACCCGGAGAGATCCTGGAATCCAACGCCCACATGCTGGGGAAAATGGTGGAAGCCTGCGGAGGCCGCTACCATCGAAACCCCATCCTCAAGGATGATCCTGAGCTGATCCTTTCCTGCATCGAAAAGGCGTCGAAAAGCGATGCCGACCTGATCCTCATGACCGGAGGGTCGTCGGCCGGTTCGAAGGATTTCACCCGACAGGTGGTGGAAAAACTCGGAGAGGTGCTGATCCACGGGGTGACGATCATGCCCGGAAAGCCGGTCATCGCCGGAAGGATCAACCAAAAACCGGTATTCGGCATGCCCGGCTATCCGGTATCCGCCGTCATCGCCTTTGAGGAGCTTGTTTCGCCCCTGCTCTATCGCATGCAGCATCTGCCGGCACCGGAAACAGAAAAGATATCCGTCCATCCGACAAAAAAAATCGCGTCAAAACTCGGCATAGAAGAATTTATAAGGGCCAAGCTGGGGCAGGTGGGAGAGCGGGTGGTGGCCACCCCCCTTCCCCGGGGCGCGGGCTGCATCACCAGCATCACGCAGGCCGACGGGATTATACGAATTCCCAACCAGGTGGAAGGAATATCCGAAAACATTCCTGTAACCGCGCGACTCCTTCGGCCGGCAAGCGCCATTCGAAACAACATCGTGGCCGTGGGCAGCCATGACAACACCCTTGACACCCTTGCGGATTCGATACGGGCCAGAAACAGCCGGGTGACCCTCTCCTCCAGCCATGTGGGCAGCATGGGCGGTTTGATGGCAATCAGAAAGGGGCTATGCCACCTGGCCGGCTCCCATCTTCTGGATGAAGCGGACGGCAGCTACAACATCTCCTACATTCAAAAATACCTGCCCCAAACCCCGGTCCGCCTGATCCATCTGGTGCAACGCGACCAGGGGCTGATCGTCAGACCCGGGAATCCGAAAAAAATTTCAGGCATCGGCGACCTTGCGCAAAAGGATGTGGTCTTCATCAACCGGCAGGGGGGTTCGGGCACCCGCGTGCTTTTGGATTTTCACCTGCGCCGAATCGGACTTGCGCCCGAGCGCATAAAAGGTTATGATCATGAAGAATTCACCCATATGGCGGTGGCGGCCGCCGTGCTTTCCGGTGCGGCCGATACCGGCCTGGGGATATTTGCGGCGGCAAAGGCGCTGAACCTTGAATTTATTCCGGTGGTCACGGAATCCTACGATCTGGTGATTCCCGCCGAATATAGCGACACGGACAACATCCTTCTGCTGCTGGAGATCATCCGGTCCGATGAATTCAAATCCCGTGTGTTACAGCTCGGCGGATACCATGTGGAAAAAACCGGTGAACTGATCTGGTCGAAGGACTGATGCCTTACGAGCTGATTGATCATACCGCGGATATCGGGATTCGCGTCACCGGAACGGATATAAAGCATCTGTTCGTCACGGCCGCCCACGCCATGTTCGAACAAATCACGAATACAGGCAAGCTGGAGGGAAAACACCGCCGGAACATAGAGGTGTCCGGCAGCGACCGAACGGACCTGCTGATCAACTGGCTTCGGGAGCTGCTCTGTTTCTGGACAATCGACGCCTCCCTGGTCAAACAGGTGATCGTCCATGGGGTCACCGAAAATCATCTGGCTGCGGACATCTTCTATGACCGGTATTCACCGAAGCAGCACGAGATTGATACGGAGATCAAGGCGGTGACCTACCACGAGGCCTTGGTCAAGCGGACCGGGGCGGGGTGGGAGGCGACCATTATTTTTGATATCTAAAGGTTTTTAATATGGAGCTGGTTCAACTCGATCCCTACCGGTGGGAGGTCAAAAAGCAGGGCGCCATGCGGGTCCCGGCCCGCATCTACGCCAGCGCGGATCTGATCGCCAGCGTTAAAAAGGACGAAACCGTCAATCAGCTGATCAATGTGGCCCAGCTTCCCGGAATCCTCAAAGCCGCCCTGGGCATGCCGGACATCCACTGGGGGTACGGGTTTCCCATCGGCGGGGTGGCGGCGTTTGACTGCGAAACCGGGGTGATCTCGCCGGGCGGGGTCGGCTATGACATCAACTGCGGGGTCCGCCTGAATGCCACCCGCCTGACCGAAGCGGAGGTGCGCCCCCGGCTGGCCGACCTGGTGAATATGCTTCACCGGGAGATCCCTTCAGGGGTCGGCTCCACCGGTGGCCTTCGGCTTTCCGACCGGGAGATGAAGAAACTGCTTCAGACCGGAAGCGCATGGGCGGTGGCTCGGGGGTACGGACAGGAGGCGGACCTTGAGCACACGGAGGATATGGGGTGCATGGCGGACGCGGATCCCGGCGCGGTCAGCCAGAGGGCGTTGGACCGGGGAAGAAACCAGCTCGGCACGCTGGGTTCGGGGAACCATTTTTTTGAAATCGGCGTGGTGGATACGGTGTATGACGAAAAAGCGGCTGCCGTCTTCGGCCTGACGCCCGGCCGGGTGACCCTGTTGCTGCATACCGGATCCCGCGGGCTCGGTCATCAGATCTGCGACGACTTTCTGGCGTCCATGGCCCGGCATGCCGACATCGACGGGTTTGTCGTTCCGGACCGCCAGCTCGCCTGCGCCAAGATTAACTCTTCCACCGGACGGCGGTATTATCAGGCCATGGCCTGCGCCGCCAACTTCGCCTGGGCAAACCGCCAGGTCCTCATGTACAACGCTCTGGCGGTTTTTTTGCGGGTTTTTTCCATGGGCCCGGCGGATCTGGCCGCTTTTCTGGTTTACGATGTGTGTCACAACATCGCCAAGTTTGAAACCCACCGGGTCGACGGCGAAGACCGGCGGGTCTGCGTGCACCGGAAAGGCGCCACCCGCTCTTTCCCGGCCGGGCATCCCCTGGTTTGCCGGGAGTACCGGAACACCGGCCAGCCCATCCTGATCCCCGGGGACATGGGGACCGCCTCCTATGTGCTCGCGGGGACGCAAAAGGCCATGGCGGAAACCTTCGGTTCCACCTGTCACGGGGCCGGTCGGGTGCTCAGCAGAAACGCCGCGAAAAAAGCGGCCCGCGGACGCGCCCTGAGCCGTGAACTCGAAGATCGGGGAATCCTTGTCCGGTGGACCGGAAAATCCACCCTGGCCGAGGAGATGCCCGAGGCGTATAAGGATGTCAGCCAGGTGGTGGCAGCGGTTCAGGGTTCCGGAATATCCAACAAAGTGGCGAAACTAAGGCCCATGGCCGTGGTCAAGGGATAACCGGCTCAAACGCTATAATAAGGAGGAAATCCATGAATCCAGGTATTTTCAGGGAGTATGATATACGAGGGATCGCCGGAAAGGACATGACCGATGCGGATGTAACCGACATTGGCAGGGGGATCGGAACCTATCTGGTCCGGCACGGATGCTTTCGACTCACCCTGGGCCGGGACTGCCGGCTGACCTCGGACCGGTACGCCGAGCAGATCACCGAAGGACTGATGTCCACAGGCTGCCAGGTCACGGACATCGGGGTCTGCCCCACCCCGGTGCTGTATTTTTCCATTTTCCACCTCAAGCAGGAAGGCGGGGTGATGACCCCCGCCAGCCACAATCCGCCCGCGTATAACGGGTTTAAAATCTGCAAAGGGGTTGATTCGGTGCACGGCGCTCAGATTCAGGAGATTCGAAAAATCATCGAGCAGAATAGCTTTGTTCAAGGAAACGGATCCAGGGATCAGGCCGATGTCCTTCCCGCCTACCAGGAATATATTTTAAAAAACATTCAACTTGCTCGACCCATGAGAATCGGCATCGACGCGGGAAACGGCACCGCCGGTGTGGTGGCGCTTCCCATTCTAAAAAAACTCCACTGCGAGGTGTTTGACCTCTATTGCGACATGGACGGGAATTTCCCCAACCATGAGGCCGACCCCACGGTGTTGAAAAATTTAAAAGACCTCATCGCCCTGGTAAGGGACGAAAAACTCGAGCTGGGCATCGGCTACGACGGGGACGGAGACCGGATCGGGGTGGTGGATGAAACCGGAACAATCATTT
>CAZFWD010000158.1:0-7432 GCA_964522535.1 uncultured Desulfonema sp. | reverse complement strand
ATGACGAGGCGTTTTCCCGGACGGATTGCATTTTTTTTGGCCCGGGCCAGGAAATCGTTCGCCGGGATCGTTTTTTCCGTCCCGGGAATGGGCAGCCGTCTGGGCTTCTGAGCGCCGGTTGCGATTACCACAAAATCAAAATCCTTCTTGAGCTGGTTTACCTCCGTTTGGGTCAGTTTATGCTGAAGCCGAACATGAGGAATCACCTCGCGCACCCGTTTTAATTCATGCGCAAGAACCTCTTCGGGCACGCGGCTTTCGGGAATCACCGAAACGATTTTTCCCCCCAGGGTCTCGGACATGTCAAATACCGTGGCCTCATGGCCGCTGAGCCTGAGCTGCCAGGCCACGGAGAGGCCTGCAGGCCCGCCGCCGATGACCGCCACTTTTTTTCCGCTCGCATCCGGCAGCTTCGGGGTTTTGGCGTTCATGCTGGCCCTGCCGAGCTTTGCCATATCCACCGCCGGCATGCTTTCGGCGTGCTTGGTGCAGGCGGCCATGCAGAGGTTGGGGCAGAGGTAGCCGCAGACCGTGGCGGGAAAAGGGGTGTAGGCCAGGGCCATATCCACCGCCTCATCCACGCGGCCTTCCCGAATCAGACGCCAGCGTTCATGCACCGGAATTCCGGCGGGGCAGGCGGCTTCGCAGGGGGCCTTGTATTCGCGGTTCTCCCATACCGGCACGTATCGCCTCAGGTGCCCGGTGGTGATCACCGGAATCTGGCTCATGTCCATATCCGTCAGATCACCGATCAGCCCGCCTTTTCCCATCTCCCGCATCCACACGGATTCATGGAATTCCGTTATGGTCGGCAGTTTCCGTGCTCCCCGCTCAAAAGGCGGCTTTGCGGTGAGAAGCTGCCACGCCTGGCGCTGGGTCAACGTGCTGAAGATCTCGGGCCGATGAATCGCGTCTAAAAACCGCCTCAGGTTTGCCGTCAACCATTCCCAGTCCTCATCGGATAGAGGCACCTGTTTGGCATCCGTTTGGCTGTATTCGCCATGGGGCCCTCGAAGAAAAACCCTTCCCCCCACCATGCCGACCAAGGGTCTGTAGCCCAGAACATTGTCCGGGTCCTGGCCTTCGACACCGCAGATGACCGCGATGCCGCCCGCCATGAATTCGCCGAAATAATCTCCCGCCGATCCCAGCACCCAGAGCTGGGGAGGGTCAAACCGGGGGTTGTGCTTGGTCATGGCCATGCCGCGGGCCCCGATGTTTCCCCCCACGTAAATCTTCCCCTGGGCCATGGCGTTGCCCGCCCCGTTTGCGGCGTTGCCGCGAACGGTGATTTTCGCTCCGGCGTTCAGCCATCCCACATCGTCCGATGCCGGCCCGGTGGTCTCAATTTGCGTGTTGGGAAATCCCATGGCGCCCAGGCGCT
This sequence comes from uncultured Desulfonema sp., assembly GCA_964522535.1. Lineage (GTDB taxonomy): Bacteria > Desulfobacterota > Desulfobacteria > Desulfobacterales > Desulfosalsimonadaceae > DYLE01. Next base: position 6,048 of record CAZFWD010000158.1, on the reverse strand, counting down.
GGCCGGACTGCCCGGTGACCCGAATGTGCACGGTTTCCCCTCCGGCCTTCCAGAGCCTGCCGCCGATGCCGTGCTGGCCGTAGGCGTCGATTTCCAGATGCCGCAGCCCATGAGCCACGGCGGATTGAATCCGTTCTTCCAGCACCCGCGATTCGACCCGCTGCCCGTTCTCTTTTCCAGAAATCCTATGATAGGGTTGATCCGTCTTCATTGTTCATCACTTTTAATAAACGGTCTGTGGATGTTGTTATACCACGTATTTGATCTTCAGCCGCTCGGCCGCGTTGAAGTCATCGATCCCCAGCGCATCGGACATACCGATGGGAAGGGAGGTGGAACGCCCCAGGGGCGCCACGATTTTTCGAAGCTCCACGTCGAAGCTGAGGAAGACGTCCACCAGCCGCTGGGCCACATCCTCGGGGTTTAACCGCCGATAAAGCCGCGGATCCTGGGAGGTGATCCCCTTGGGGCAGGTTCCGATGTTGCAGATGTTGCACCGCCCGGATTCAGAGCCCAGACAGCCGGCGGCCACCTGCATGATGTATTTTCCCACCTGGACCCCGCTCGCTCCCAGCATGATCAGGGCGGCCGCGTTGGCGGCCAGGTTGCCGTTCTTGCCGATACCCCCGCCGGCAAACAGCGGGATTTCATTTTGCTGCCCCACGGCCACCAGGTTCAGGTAGCAGTCCCGGATGCAGCTTGCGATGGGGTGCCCCATGTGGTTCATGGAGACGTTGTGGGCGGCCCCGGTGCCGCCGTCCTCGCCGTCGATGGCCAGCCCCCCGGCATAGGGGTTGCGGGTCAGGTTGTTGAGCACGGCCAGGGCCGTGGAGGTCGCGGATATCTTGGGATAGACCGGCACTCGAAACCCCCAGGCCATATACATGGACTGGATCATTTTCGCCACCGCCTCCTCAATGGAGTACTTGGTCTGGTGGGTGGGCGGGCTCGGCAGGGTGATCCCCTCGGGCACCCCCCTGGTCGTGGCAATTAGGTTGTTGACCTTGTGCCACATCAGAAGCCCGCCGTCGCCCGGCTTGGCGCCCTGGCCGTATTTGATCTCAATGGCGCAGGGATCCACCTTCATCTTCGGAATGGCGTGAAGGATCTCGTCCCATCCGAAGTACCCGGAAGCGATCTGCAGAATCACGTATTTCAGGAACCTGGATTTCAGCAGCCGGGGCGGGCAGCCGCCTTCCCCGGTGCAGATTCGAACCGGCATGTGCAGTTCCTCGTTTAAGTAGGCCACCCCCATCTGAAGCCCTTCCCACATGGTGGGGGAGATCGCGCCGAAGGACATGGCTCCGATGATCAGGGGGTAGATCTCCCGAACCGGCGGAATCCACCCGTTTTCCCGTATGAACCGAATATTCTCCTCCGGCGACAGGACCCTTCCCAGCAGGGTGCGAAGCTCAAACTCATGCCGGCCGGCGTCTAAAGCCGGATCGGTGAGCATGGAGATGCGGATGAACTTGATCCGGTCCAGGGTTCCGTTCGGGGCATTCCGGCGTCCGCCCCGGCGCTGGGGCTCGCCTCCCTGGTTGATGTGGAATTTCAGCTTGTCCGCCTCATCCGTCCGCAGGGGAATAATGGCGTCGTTGGGGCAGACCAGGCTGCACATGCCGCATCCCACACAGTGATAGGCCGGTTCGGTTTTCTGCCGAATGCCGTAATAAACCTTATGGACATTTGTCGGCGGTCGGCTAAACCCGGTGTCCACCTCGAGTTCCCGCTTTCGAAAAACCCCCAGTTCAATGGCCTGGACCGGGCATACCGCGGTGCATCGGCCGCAGAGGGTGCATTTGTCCTTGTCCCACGCGATCTGCCAGGGCAGATCCTTGATGCTCAGTGAAGAAGGGATAATTTTTGTGTCTGCCTGCATAGGGAAACCTCCCGCCGGTCGGGTTTGACAAGAACGGTATCGATGTGCATCGGCTGCATATCCAAGGTTTTATCCCGATCCGGCATGGCGGCGTCAAGCCCGCACATCTCTGAGGAAAACACATACATGCCGGGCCGCCCGCCGACCACGCCGGGCCGCAGCTTTTTTCGGTCCTGGACCATGAACATGGTGTTGTCGGGCAGCACGCCGATAACGCAGTTGGGCCCGTCGATAATCAGTTTTTTACAGGATATCTTCATCTGTCTTAAAAAAGCGCCGTTCGGATGCCTTTCAAGGGCGTCATCCTGAAGCGGAGTGATGAGATGTTTATACATCTCGATCCCCAGGTCGAGCCGCGTCATCATATAATGCAGGATATAGACGAACACCTCGGAGTCCGAATAGAACCCCTGGTAGCCTTCCACCCCTCTGGACATCAGGTACTCCCGAATGGGGACAAAGGCGGTGTTTTCCCCGTTGGTCATGGTGGAAAACCCCTGAATGGTAAACGGATGGCAGGCATACAGGTCAATGGCGTAATTGGTGTTCTGACGGCCCTGGGCCATGATGATTCGCGCGTTTAATTTTTTTCTGTTAAGCTCCAGGTAGTTTCCCACCGTGAGCGGGTCCCCGATCTCTTTGATCATGATGGTGTCCGGCCAGAATGAAAAGACAATGATATCCCCCTTTTCCCGTCCCATTTGCCGAAGGTTCAACCGAATGGTTTTCAGCCGGTCAAACCTTTCCGCCTCGCTGAACCGCTCCCATTCATCCGGGTATTCGTAGGCCCGAATCAGGTACATATCCCGTTTCGGCACCCCGGGCGGGGGGACCTTCGGCACCTTGATGGATATTTTGTATTTGGTCAGAAACCCCAGGTCGATCATGTAGCTGTCCAGCCGCTTGATTCCCTGGTCGGTGAAGATTCCCGAAAGGATGGGTGCGTCCTTGATCTCTTCAAACGGCCCGCTCAAGTCCCTTAAGAGCAGTCCCACGCCGGACCCGTCATGCCCTTCCTTCATCACATCCAGGGCGTTAAGGGCTACCATGGGCGATACCGGGGTATCGCTGGTGACGGCAAATAAACGGCACATGAAACCCTCCTTTTTTGATTTGCATCGGATTTGACGCTGTCGAAGAATGCCGCCGAACAGGGTCAAACCCGCGATAACGGTTCTGAGAACTGATACAGCAAGATTTATGCCGTTTCTATTATTGCGGATTAACGGCCGGTTTGCAAGGGTTCGGTGGTTTTCAAGGTCGGGGGAGGCTTTACATTTTTGTAAGATTTGAATCCCAGCCTGTCACAAAAATGTAACCAAAGCCCCCCGGAAAGGTTGACAGGTCATGGAATTTTTTTTAATATCCCTACTCCACGGACACAAAGCGAGGGATTGATATGGGCGGATTTTTCGGCTGCGTTTCGATACAGGATTGCGTCAAGGACGTGTTTTACGGGACCGATTACCATTCCCATCTGGGCACAAAACGCGGCGGAATCGCCGTGAGAAACAGCTCGGGCCTTAGAAAAACCATCAAAAATATTGAAAATGATTATTTCAGAAGCAAGCTGGAGGCAGAGGTATCGGGCTTAAGCGGAAAGATCGGGGTCGGGGTGGTCAGCGACACGGACGCGCAACCGCTGATCATCGGATCGCATCTGGGAGCGTTTGCCATCGCCACGGTGGCGAAAATCAACAACATCGACGAGATCGCCCAAAAGGCCTTTGCCCGCAAATCCCATGTGGCGGAAGCTGCTGAAGGGGAATACAACCCCACGGAGCTGGTGGCCATGCTGATCAACCAGGGGGACAGCTTTGAGGAGGGGATCGCCTATGCCCAGGAGATGATCCAGGGGTCCTGTTCCATTCTGCTGCTCACGGACAAGGGGATTTATGCGGCCCGGGACAAACTCGGCAGGACCCCCGTGGTGATCGGAAAAAAAGAAAACACCTATGCGGCGACCATGGAGGGGTGTGCGTTTTTCAACCTGGGGTACCGGGTGGAAAAATACCTCGGTCCCGGCGAGATCGTTTTTTTAACCGAAGCGGGGTATGAGCAAAAGAAAAAGCCGGGCGAGTCCATGCAGATCTGTTCTTTTTTATGGGTGTATTACGGGTATCCGGCGTCGAGTTATGAGGGGATCAATGTGGAGGAGGTCCGGTACCGCTGCGGCCAGGCCCTGGCTGAAAACGATGATGTCGCCGTGGATTTCGTGGCCGGTATTCCCGATTCCGGAGTCGGCCATGCCATCGGGTATGCGAACACCAAAAAAATTCCCTATATTCGGCCCTATGTGAAATACACCCCCACCTGGCCGCGCAGTTTCATGCCCCAGGATCAGGGCATGCGGGACCTTGTGGCCAGGATGAAGTTGATCCCCATTCAGGCCCTGATTGAAGGCAAACGGGCGCTGTTTTGCGACGATTCCATTGTCCGGGGGACCCAGTTAAAGGATACCCTTCAGGTATTGTATGAATTCGGCGCCAGGGAAGTGCATATGCGGCTGGCCTGTCCGACCCTGATTTATCCCTGTCCGTTTTTGAATTTTTCAAGCTCCCGGTCCACCCTGGACCTGATCGGGCGAAAGGTGATCCATGAGCTCGAAGGCGAGGATGAGGCGTCCGTCGCCGCCTATGCGGATTCCGGGTCATCGGAAAACCTGGAAATGGTGGAGCGGATTCGCAAAAGGCTGGGAGTAACCACCTTAAAATACCAGAAACTGGAAGACCTGGTCAAGGCGATCGGGCTTCCCAAAAAGAGGCTTTGCACCCACTGCTGGGACGGCAGCAGTTATTTTTAAATCCGGCCGGGAACTTCTAAGGAAATCAGGTTTCCCAAATTAGAAGGATGAAGGCTTTAACCACAGAGATCACAGAGGACACAGAAAAAAATTTTTCATTTATTTTCTCTGTGCGCTCTGTGGTGAAAATATTTAAACTGTCGATACGTTGCTTACTGCAAAAATACCGAAAACCGGTATATATCGTTTTATGGGGGGATGAAGCGGCAAAGGAGAGGCGATGCCTAAACTTGAGGATATTGAAAAGATCATGATCATCGGGTCCGGTCCGATCATTATCGGCCAGGCCTGTGAGTTTGACTATTCCGGCACTCAGGCGTGCAAGGCCCTGCGGTCTCTGGGGTACCGAATCGTGCTGGTCAACTCCAACCCCGCCACCATCATGACCGATCCGGGGATGGCGGACATCACCTATATCGAGCCGCTCAACCTTCAAACCATGACCTGGATCATCGAAAAGGAAAGGCCGGACGCGCTGCTGCCGAACCTGGGCGGCCAGTCCGGGTTGAACCTGACCTCCGAGCTGCACCGGGCAGGGGTGCTGGAAAAATACGGCGTGAAAATCATCGGGGTGAACATCGACGCCATTGAGCGGGGAGAGGATCGGACGATTTTTAAGCAGACCATGGCGCGGATCGGGCTTGAGATGCCGAAAAGCCGGGCCGTGAACAGCGTGGCGGATGCGGAGAAGGCGGCCGAGGAACTCGGCTATCCGGTGGTGATCCGGCCGGCCTACACCATGGGCGGGACCGGCGGCGGCCATGTATACAACGTGGAGGAGCTGTCCAAAATCGCGGCCCGGGGGCTGTCCGTGAGCCTGGTGCACCAGGTTCTGGTGGAGGAATCCGTGTTCGGCTGGGAAGAGCTTGAGCTGGAGGTGGTTCGGGACGCCAAGAACCAGATGATCACGGTCTGCTTTATTGAAAACGTGGATGCCATGGGCATCCATACCGGGGATTCCTTTTGTACCGCCCCCATGCTCACCATTGATGAAACGCTTCAAAAGCGGCTTCAGGGATACGCCTATGCCATTGTCGAAGCCATCGAGGTGGTGGGCGGCACCAATATTCAGTTTGCCCATGATCCCAAGACCGGACGGGTGGTGGTGATCGAGATCAACCCTCGAACCTCCCGCTCCTCGGCCCTGGCGTCCAAGGCCACCGGTTTCCCCATCGCCCTTGTCTCCTCGCTTTTAGCCGGCGGGTTGACCTTAGATGAGATTCCGTACTGGCGGGATGGGACCCTGGAAAAATACACCCCGTCCGGGGATTACGTGGTGGTCAAGTTCGCCCGGTGGGCCTTTGAAAAGTTTGAAGGGGTCGAAGACCGGCTCGGCACCCAGATGCGGGCTGTGGGCGAGGTC
>CAZFWD010000157.1:0-2625 GCA_964522535.1 uncultured Desulfonema sp. | reverse complement strand
CGTCCATGTGCAGGCCGGTTGTGGGTTCATCCAGAATATACACCGTACTGCCGGTGCCCCGCTTGCCCAGCTCCCGGGAAAGCTTCACCCGTTGCGCCTCTCCGCCGGAAAGGGTGGTCGCGGACTGACCCAGATGGATATACCCGAGTCCCACATCCACCAGGGTCTGAAGCTTTGTCTGAATGCTTGAGATGTTCTTGAAAAACTCAAGCGACTGGTTCACCGTCATATCCAGGACATCCGCGATGTTCTTTCCTTTATAGCGAATTTCCAGGGTTTCCCGGTTGTACCGCTTGCCCCTGCAGACATCGCAGGTGACAAACACGTCCGGAAGAAACTGCATCTCGATCTTAATGATCCCATCCCCACTGCAGGCTTCACAACGGCCGCCCCGGATATTAAAGCTGAAGCGGCCGGGCTTGTATCCTCGAATCCGCGCATCGGGGGTCTTTGCAAACAGCTCCCGAATAAAGGTAAATACCCCGGTGTAGGTTACGGGGTTTGACCGGGGGGTTCGGCCGATGGGGGCCTGATTGATATTGATGACCTTATCGATGTGCTCGATCCCGAGCATGGCCCCATGTTTTCCGGCGGGCAACCCGGTATGATAAAACCGCTGGGCCAGAATCCGGTAAAGGGTTTCCAAAACCAGGGTCGACTTGCCGGAGCCGGATACCCCGGTCACGCAGATAAAGCACCCCAGCGGAAAGCTCACATCAATGTGCTTGAGGTTGTTCTGGCAGGCCCCTCGAATCACCAGCTTCTGATCCCCGGGGATTCTTCGTTTGGAAGGCACCTCGATCCGCATGCGTCCGGAGAGGTACTGGCCGGTCAGCGATTTCTGATCCTTGACCAGATCATCGGGCCGGCCGGCAAAAACCACCTCACCTCCCCGTATTCCGGCACCCGGGCCCATATCCACGACATGGTCGGCGGAACGGATGGTTTCCTCATCATGCTCCACCACCAGCACCGTGTTTCCCAAATCCCGCATCTGCATCAGGGTGGCCAGCAGGCGCTGGTTGTCGCGCTGATGCAGGCCGATGCTGGGTTCATCCAGGACATACAGCACTCCGGTCAGTTTCGATCCGATCTGGGTTGCCAGACGAATCCGCTGGCTCTCCCCCCCGGAAAGGGTAGTGGCCGCCCGGTCCAGGGTCAGATAGGAAAGGCCCACGTTCATCAAAAAATGAAGCCGGTCGGTGATCTCCTTTAAAACCCGCTGGGCGATCAGCGCCTTTTTTCCCTCAAGCTTCAACCCGCTGAAAAACAGGGAGGCCGCCTCCACGGAAAAGGAAGCGATCTGGGCGATGTTTAAACCGTTGATGCGCACTGAACGGCTGAATGGGTTCAAGCGGGTCCCCTGGCATTCTGAACACGGACGGAAATTCATGTACTGCTTGATCTCCTCCCGGGCGGCAAAGGAGTCGGTCTCCAGGTAACGCCGGGAAAGGTTGGGAATGATTCCTTCAAAGGGGCGGGTGAAGTTGATGCGGCGCTCCCCGCGGTAGGTAAAAAAGGGGATTTTCTCCTCCCCCGACCCATAAAACAAAACCTGCTTGAACCGGTCCGGCAGGTCCTTAAAGGGGGTGTAGATGTCCGTTTTGTAATGGGCGGACAGGGCGTCCAAAAATTCAGCGAACTGAACCGAATTCCGGTTCGCCCACGGCCTCACGGCCCCTTCTCGAAGGGAGCGTGCGGGATCGCCAACGATCAAATCCGGGTCGAATTCCATGGTGGTGCCCAGGCCGTCGCATTTGGGGCAGGCCCCTTGAGGGGAGTTGAAGGAAAAACTGGCCGGGGTCAGCTCCGGAAAACTGATCCCGCAAGGAATGCAGGCCGCCTTTTCGGAAAAAAAAATCGCATCCGCGGCTTTCCCCGATGAATCCAGAATATCCACGCCGACCACGCCGCCCGACAGGGAGATGGCCAGTTCCAGGGAATCGGCCAGCCGGTTTCCCATCTTTTCATTGACCACCAGGCGGTCCACCACCACCTCGATGGTATGCTTTCTGTTTTTGTCCAGCCCGCCGATCCCATCAAGCTCACGAACCTCTCCGTCGACCTTGACCCGGGCAAACCCGTCCCGTTTTAACCGAAGAAACAGCCGTTCATGACTCCCTTTCTGGGACGCGGTCAGGGGGGCCAGAATGATCATTCGAGTGCCCTTGGGAAACGACATCACCCGGTCGATCATCTCATCAATGGATTGAACGGTTATCGGCCGGCCGCACTGATAGCAGTACGGGGTGCCTGTCCTTGCAAACAGAAGACGCAGATAGTCGTAGATTTCGGTCACGGTGCCGACGGTGGAACGGGGGTTATGGCTGGCATGCCGCTGCTCAATGGCGATGGCCGGGGAAAGCCCTTCGATGAGGTCCACGTCCGGCTTTTCCATCCGCTCAAGGAACTGCCGGGCGTAGGTCGACAGGGATTCCACGTACCGGCGTTGACCTTCCGCATAAAGGGTATCAAAGGCAAGGGTCGACTTGCCGGAGCCGGAAAGTCCGGTGATCACGATCAGCCGATCCCGGGGCAGTTCAAGGCTGATGTTCTTTAAGTTATGCTGCCTTGCCCCCTGAATAATGATTTTATTCGATTCCATTGAATTGATGAGAATAAAAG
>CAZFWD010000156.1:0-3966 GCA_964522535.1 uncultured Desulfonema sp. | reverse complement strand
GGCGGCCGGGTTGAAGCTGGGGTCCGGTGCGTTGAGAATGCCGGCGGCGCAGTCCGCATGCCATTTATTGGTCAATTCCCGGCGAAGGTGGGGGGAAATGATGTCATAGTAGCCGTTGACGATTTCCCTCAAAAAGGTCTGGCTTACGGTATTGACAAAGTGGGCGGCAAACACGCCGCTGCATAAAAAGTCCACCGGATTGCTCTCCCGGGTGGATTCATACTCGACGGCCATATTTTCGTAGTAGAGATTGTTCCAGAAATAGGCCGCATCGATTCCCCGGTCTTCGATCTGGGCCAGGGTTGTTTTGACGGTGTGAATATTGTGGAGCGTAAACAGGCAGGGGATTTCCATACGCCGGGCCATGGCCGGGAGCAAAGCGGTCATCCAGTCATTACAGTGGATCAGGTCCGGTCTGACCTGGGGAACAATATGGTTCATGACCTCCCGCTGAAACGCAAGGGAGATATGCAGGTTTTCCATGCCGTAACTGGAGTACACGTTGCGAAGATAGAAAAATGCCCGGTCTTCGGCCAGATGGATCCGCTCGTTGGGCATATGCGCCCGGATCATCTGTCGCTGTTCCCGGAGTAACGGATCCATATGGGTGTCAAACATAAATCGGTAATCCGGAAGCGCCACATGGACATCCGCGCCCTGACTGAACAGCTCGTTGATCAAGGCTGCGGAGACGTCCGCAAGACCGCCGGCTTTGGCAGTCACATGGTCGGTCAGGTTGCCCATCCCCACCGGCAGATACGTGGTTTCCGGGGTGACAATCAGGATGCGCGGGTTCTTTTTTACAACAGCCATAAAAAGGTTTCCGGTTAAGGTTTATCGATGGTCCTGAAAGGCCTTAGGCCCAGGCGATCAGTCCGGGCGTGAATTTTAGAAAGTCGTCGCCGACCGGGATCACCCGGGCGGTCATGCCGTAGCGCCCCGAGATCCGGCAGGTAAGGGTGCATTCATAGGTATACCGTCCGTTTCCCTGGTCCTGGGCGACATTCATTTTTTCAACCTGGATGGTTTCCAGGTGTTCGACGGACTTCATTTTTCCATAGCACAGGTCCACCTCCACCTCTTCGGGCTTAAGGTCCCCGAGAAAAACCGAGGCGGTGACCTGAAACCGGTCGCCGACGCGGAAAGGGCCCTCCATGATTCGGGCCGGATACTCGATTTTGACATTTTTCCATTCGTTTGTCAGGCGTATCCGCTGATTCATCAGGTGATGCGCTTCCTGGGCACCGTTGTTGAGCAGGTCATCGTATCGGCGGGAGGCCGGCACATAGGATGACTGGGAGTAATGCTTTACCATCTGGTGGGTACAAAACTGGCGCAGAGCCATTTTCATGGATGCCTTCATCATTTTTACCCATTTTTCGGGCATATCCCCGTCACGCTGATCATAGAAACAGGGGATTACCTCATTTTCAAGGACATTATAAAGCGCCTGGCTTTCGATATCGTCCTGGTATTCAAAATCCCGGTACTCCTCACCGTTTCCGATCCGCCATCCGGTTTTTTTGGTATACCCCTCGCACCACCAGCCGTCCAGAATGCCGACATTGAGCACCCCATTGGCCGCGGCCTTCATGCCCGACGTGCCGCAGGCCTCAAACGGACGCCGGGGGGTGTTCAGCCACACATCACACCCCTGGACCAGGTGCCTGGCGATATACGGATCATAGTCCTCGATGAAGATGAAACGGTGGCGGATTTTCTCGCGCCGGGCGAATTCAATCAGCCGGCGGATCATCTCTTTGCCCTCATTATCCCGGGGATGGGCTTTTCCGGCGATGACGATCTGGACCGGAAAATCCCTGGAGGTGAGAATGGCCTCCAGGCGTTCCGGGTCCCTGAACATCAGATGCGCCCGTTTATAGGTGGCGAAGCGGCGGGCGAAACCGATGGTTAAGGCATCGTGGTCCAGCACGGTTCCAGCGCCTTCGATGATTGATTTTGGGGCGTTGCGTCGATTGTATTGTTGAACCATCAGGTTGCGGCAGGTGCGAATCAAGCGTGCCCGGCACATCTCATGCGCCCGCCAGAGTTCTTCGTCGTAGATATCATCGATCCGGTTGATCATGTCGTCTTTGTGGCGGGCGTCCAAACGCCATTCCGGGCCGAGGTAGCGGTCAAACAGGGTGACGTTCTCAATGGAAATCCACGAAGGGATATGGACCCCGTTGGTGATGTGTTTGATGGGGATTTCGTTTTCAGGATGTCCGGGCCAGATGCCCGCCCACATTCGGCGGGCCACACTGCCGTGCAGCTCGCTGACGCCGTTGCAGTACTGGGCCATACGCAGACCCAGCACAAACATGGAAAAGGGGTCGCCGTTTTCGCATTTGCCGAGCTGTCCCCATGAAACGATTTCATTCACCGTTGCGTGAAGGTCCTTTTCAAACGGTTTCAGGTAGGGAATCACCTGGTCTGCGGGAAACTCGTCATGGCCGGCGGCAACAGGGGTATGGGTCGTAAACACGGTGGTCCGGGGGATGATTTCCCTGGCCGTTTGCAAATCCACCTGATGCCTGCGCATGACCTGGGCGAGCCGTTCAATCCCGACAAAGGAGCAATGCCCTTCGTTTAAATGGCAGACGGTGGGATAAATGCCCATGGCTTCCAGCGCCCGCATACCGCCGATGCCCAACAGGACCTCCTGGGCCAGCCTGATTTTGTAGTCCGCGGTGTATAACCTTGAGGTGATTTTGCGTTTTTCAGGGGAGTTTTCCCGAAGGTCGGTGTCAAGCAGATACAGGGGGACCCGGCCGATCCTCACTTTCAGGACCTGAGCATGGATGCCTCCGTCAAACCCGGCGACTCTGACGTAGAGGTCATTTCCGTTGGTGTCCACCGCCCGTTCCAGGGGCAGTTGATACAGGTCGGTTTCCGGGTATTCCTCCTGCTGCCATCCGTTCTGATCCAGGTATTGATGAAAATATCCGTTTCGGTAAAGCAGCCCAACCGCGACCAGGGGTTCCCCCAGATCGGATGCGGCCTTGAGGTGGTCCCCGGCCAGCATGCCCAGACCCCCGGCAAACAGCGGCAGGCTCTCATGGATGCCGTATTCCATGGAAAAATAGGCGACGGTTCCATTGACACGGTCTTCGGGATCCGGTGGCTTTGGCGGGGCCTCGATCTGGGTTTCAAAGGCCGCCTTGACCCGACGGAAATGCAGCATGAAGCTTTCGTCTTTGGAGATCGCCTCCAGCTGCTCCTGGGAGATCATGGAAAATAAGCGAATCGGGTTTCTTCCGGATTTGCTCCAGAGCTTGGGGTCGATCCGGCGCATCAGCTCAATGGCATCTAAATTCCAGCTCCACCAGAGGTTTCTGACCATTTTTTCCGCAAAAAAAAGTTGCTCGGGAATTTTTGGATACACCTGAAACAGTTGAATGTGGCTCATAGCTTACCCTTTCTATATTATATCTACAGAATGATGACCGCGTTATCCGTGCCTGGAAATCCGCTGTGGACATATTTGTCCGCCGTCGGGTCGTTGATCCAGAGCCGTTCATCGATCAAATAACGAAACGGGTATTCCTGCTTGACAGCAAGGTCCAAGGTCAGGGCAAACGATCCGTTTTTTTGTTTTTTCATGGGGGTCTGTTTTTTGTCCCAGTTGTTGAACCCGCCAACGATATGAACGGTTCGGGCGTCCTGCGCCTCTTTTTTGGACAGTTTAAAGGTTACTTTGCAGATCGGTTTGGTTTTAAGATATTTTTTTTGAATACTCATACGTCCTCCTTTTATAGATAAGAAAAATGATTCAACCCTTACCGAACCATTATTGTGTTAAATATTTCCATACCCTTATCCATTCACTGACCCCCCAGGCCTGAGCGTCGCATCCGCGCTGGGCATGCGGATAATCGCCATCCGTGATTTCGGGGATCTGACCGGCGCAGCCATTGTTCATGAGCATGCTGCTGCTGCCCAGCCAGGCCCGGGCGGTTTTTTTGC
>CAZFWD010000155.1:0-5597 GCA_964522535.1 uncultured Desulfonema sp. | reverse complement strand
GTACCCTATGACCGGCTTGAGACCGAGTTTTCAGGGCTTGCCGACGCCCTGCTTGAATCCGCGGTCCATGGCCTCATGCACCGGGACCTGCAATCGCGAAACATCATGATCAAAGACAAAAAAATTTACCTGATTGATTTTCAGGGAAGCCGAAGGGGGCCCATTCAGTATGATCTGGCCGCCCTGCTCATCGATCCCTATGTAAACCTTCCCGAAGACATACAGCTTCAGGTTATTGATTACTGCGCCTCGCGAATTTACCAACGGCTGGGTGTCGAAAAAAAATCTTTTTTAAACGGATACGCGCTTTGCGTCATCACCAGAACCCTCCAGACACTCGCGGCCTTTGGCTATCTTTCAAAAATAAAACAAAAGCCCGGTTTTGAACCCTACATCCCGGTCGCCCTTCGAAACTTAAACAACCGGCTCAAGAGGGCCGGTGCCGACCGCTTTCCCGAACTGACCCGCGTCGCTGCCCAAGCATTAAAAAAAATCAACCTGAGCTTTGACACAAAGCGTCCGGCGGTTTATAAAAAGACATAAAAGGGATTTTAAAAAATGAAAAAAATAAAAACCATGGTCAACGGAATTCCCGGGAAGGTGGCCACCGGCATCGCGGCCCGGCTTTTATCGGACAACCGGTTTGAGCTGATTTGCGCCTCTTTTACCGGCCCTGAGATCGAAACCGCCCTTCAGGCCGTGGGTTCCGCTGAAATCCGCCTGGTCCGGCCGGACCAGCGGGAAGCCGACATTAAAACAATCATCGCCGAAGAAGGGCCTTTTATCACCATCGATTTCACCCTTCCCGCAGCGGTCAATGAAAACGCCGAATTCTACTGCCGCCACCGGCTGCCGTTTGTGATGGGCACCACCGGCGGAGACCGAAAGCGCCTTGAGGAAACCGTCCGTTCATCCGGCATTTCCGCAGTGATCGCGCCCAACATGGCCAAGCAGATCGTGGGGTTTCAGGCGATGATGGCCTATGCGGCAGAGCATTTTCCAGGGCTTTTTTCCGGATACACCCTTGAAATCAAAGAAAGCCACCAGAAAACAAAGGTGGATACCAGCGGAACCGCCAAGGCCATGGTCAAATCCTTCAACCGGCTCGGTGTGGATTTTTCCGCAGACCGGATCATCAAGGTCCGCGATCCCCAGGTCCAGAAGGACAAATGGGGGGTCCCGGAACAATACTTAGACGGCCACGGATGGCATTTCTACACCCTGGACGCACCCGACAAAACCGCCCGTTTCGGCTTTTCCCATTGCATCAACGGCCGCGAAATCTATGCTGAAGGGACGCTGGACGCAATCCTGTTCCTGCACCGCCGCATCGAAGCTGAAAAAAAAGCAAGGCTATACACCATGATCGATGTTCTCAGCGAAGGGTACACGGAAAAATGAAAACCCCATCCAAATCCCTGTTCATCTTGTTCTTGCTTGTGCTTTTGCCGATGCTTTACCCGGTGTATGCCCAAGAGTTTCCGGAAAAGGGGTGGGCGGACCGGCCGGATCCCATCGCCGATCCCCATGCCGTGGTCGGCGGCCAGGTCTCGGTTTTCGGCGGGCAATACCCCAAAAGCCTCAACTACTACCTGGATAACAATGTCCTGTCCGCGGATATCTTCGGATCGCTTTTCGAAACCCTTTTGAGCATGAACCCGCTCAGCCTGGCCTATGAACCCGGGCTCTGCGACCGGTGGTCCATCTCGGCGGACAAAAAGACCTTTACCTTTCATCTCAATCCGAAAGCCCGCTGGAGCGACGGCGTTCGCGTCACCGCCGAGGATGTCCGGTGGACCTACGATGCGATCATGGCTCCCGGGAACCTCACCGGTCCGCACAAGCTGAGCATGGAACGGTTTGAGCCGCCGAAGGTGATCGACGAACACACCATTCAATTCACCGCCAAACAGATCCATTGGAAAAACCTCCAGGCCGCCGGCGGTTTCCAGATCCTGTGCCGGCATGCTTATGCGGGCATGGATTTCAACACAATCAACTTTGAATTCCCGGTGGTCTCCGGTCCTTATGCGCTGGGGCGGATCGAGGAAGGGGTTTCCATCTCCCTCAAACGAAGGGCCGACTGGTGGGACAGGGACGCCCCGCATTCCCGGCACAAGGGAAACTTTGACACCGTGGTCTACCTCCTCTTTGCGGAAAGAACCAACGCCTTTGAGGCCTTTAAGAAAGGAAAAATCGACATATTCCCGGTTTACACCGCCCGCATCTGGATCAACGAAACCGGCGGAGAAGCGTTTGCCAAAAACCATATCCTCAAGCAGAAAATATACAACCATAAGCCCATCGGGTTTCAGGGGTTTGCCATGAACATGCGCCGGCCGCCGTTTGACGACATTCGCGTGCGTCAGGCCATGGCGTTTCTGCTGGACCGGAAGAAAATGAACCAGACCCTGATGTACGGCCAGTACTTTCTGCACCGCTCCTATTTCGAGGACCTTTATTCGAATCAAACCCCCTGCCCCAACCCGCTGTTTGAAATGGACAAGGAAAAAGCGCGAAGGCTTTTAAAACAGGCCGGCTGGCAGGTTAACCCGAAAACCGGGGTCCTTGAAAAAGACGGCAAAACATTCTCGTTTCGCTTCCTGTCCAGGGACGCCTCCTCGGAAAAATTTCTTTCCATCTACGCGGAAGATTTGAAGGATGCGGGGATTGAGATGGTCATTGATAAAAAGGACTGGGCCGCATGGGCCCGGGACATGGAGGAATACAACTTTGACATGACCTGGGCCGCATGGGGGTCGGGGATATTCAAGGACCCCGAGAGCATGTGGTCTTCCGTGGAGGCCGAACGCAAAGGGGGAAACAACATCACCGGCTTTTCCGATAAAAACGTCGACGCCCTCATCGAAGCCCAGAAAACCGTATTCGACATCAACGGCCGAAACGAGATCTGCCGGCAGATCGATCGAATCATCTGCCAGGCATACCCCTACGTGCTTCTCTGGAACCTGGATTACACCCGGCTGCTCTACTGGAACCGGTTCGGCACCCCGGCCACGGTGCTCTCCAAGTACGGGGATGAAAACAGCGCGCTGTGGTACTGGTGGATCGACCCGGATGCGCAAGACGCGTTAAACGATGCCGTAAACATGAAAACCCTTCTGCCCCCGCGTCCCTCCGCCGTTCGGTTTGATGCCGTTTTCTCAGAATAAGCAGGATCTCAACAGGGGTGCCGGGTCAGTTGTTCCGGCCCGGTGATTCAACCACCGAAAACACCTTTTCCATGGCCCGGTCCAGATTTTCCGGCTGTGTTCCGCCGGCCTGGGCCATGTCCGGCCTTCCGCCGCCGCTGCCGCCGACCTCGGCAGCGACGGCCTTGATGATGCGGCCGGCATGGTAGCGATCCAGCAGGTCCTTGGTCACCACGGCGATCAGCAGGGCCTTGTCCCCGGCGCTCGCGCCGAGCACCACGATCCCGGATTTGAGCCGGTCTTTGAACCGGTCGGCCAGATCCCGCAGGGCCGCCGGGGTCTGCGCCTCCACCTTTTTGGAGATCACCTTTATGCCGTTTACGGACCGAATATCGTCTTCGAGATGGTCGGCGGAGGTCGCGGCCATCTTGAGCTTCAACCCTTCAAGTTCCTTTTCCAGAGACCGCTGATGCGCCATAAGCGTCTGAACGCGGGCATAAACCCCTTCGGGCCGTTCCTTGAGCAGGCCGGCGGTCTCGGCCAGCAGACCGGTGGTCGACTGCACATATGCCAGCGCCGCCCGGCCGGTAAGCGCCTCGATCCGCCGAACGCCGGAGGCCACGCTGGACTCCCCGAGAATCTTCAAAAACCCGATATCGCCGGTCCGGGCGGCATGGGTGCCGCCGCAAAGCTCCTTGCTGAAGGTGTCGAGGGTGACCACCCGCACCCGGTCCCCGTATTTCTCCTCGAACAGGGCCATGGCGCCGCTTTGAAAGGCTTCCGCAGCAGGCATCTCCTCGGTGGAGACGGCGATGTTTTCGCGGATCCGGTCATTGACCAGGGTTTCGATCCTGTCCAGGGCCTCGCGGTCGATCTGGGAAAAATGGGTAAAATCGAACCGCAGCCGTTCCGGCCCCACGTGGGAGCCGGCCTGGCGGACATGCTCCCCCAGGGTCTTTCGCAAAGCCGCATGAAGCAGGTGGGTGGCGGTATGGTTGGCCGCGGTGGCTCGGCGTTTTTCACCATCCACCGACAACCTGACGTGATCCCCCTTGTGAATCGTTCCCGACACAAGCCTGCCCTTGTGAATGATCAGGCCGGTGGGGTCCTTTACGGTATCAAAAACCTCGACCTCCACCCCCGGCCCGGTGATTTTTCCGCAATCCCCCACCTGCCCGCCTGAGGCTGCGTAAAACGGCGTGGTTTCTGTGACGATCTCAAGGGCCTGCCCGGCATGGACGGTTTCACCGGCGACGCCGTCGACCACCAGAAGCAGCACCGTGGCCTCGCAGGAGAGCCGATCGTATCCCACAAATTCAATGGGCTTCTTAAGACCGGCGATAAACTCCCGGTAGGCATCGCTGATGTTTGAAAACGCCGATATGGTGCGGGATTCTTTCCGGCGGCGGTCCATGGCGGCGTTAAACCCCTCCATATCCAGATCCAGGCCCATGTCCCGTACCACATCCCTGACAATATCCACCGGAAAACCGTAGGTGTCATAGAGCTTGAACATGACCTCCCCTTCGACCACCCTGCGCCCCTCTTTTCGCATTTGGTCAAGGGTTTCATGAAGCAGTTTCAGGCCGTTGTCCAAAGTTTCGGAAAACCGCATCTCCTCATTCTTGATGACGTTGGTGATAAAGGCACGGGCCTCGGCCAGCTCCGGGTATGCGGAGCGCATCGCCTCGAAAACGGCTGCCACGGTTTCATGAAGAAAGGGCTTGACCAGGGAGATGTTTCGACCGTAACGGATCGCCCTTCGCAGGATCCGCCGCAGCACATACCCCGGCCCCTCGTTGGAGGGAAGCACCCCGTCCCCCACGAGAAAGGCCGCGGCCCGGCTGTGATCCGCAATCACCTTCATGGCGATATCCGAGGCCCTATCCCCACCGAGGCGGCACCCGGAAAGGGATTCGATCCTTTTTATGATGGGCATAAACAGGTCGGTTTCGTAGTTGGTCGGCGCCCCCTGAATCACCGCGGCGATCCGTTCCAGCCCCATGCCGGTGTCGATGCTGGGCTTGGGCAGGGGGGTCATGCTTCCGGTTTCATCCCGGTTAAACTGCATGAAAACCAGGTTCCAGATCTCAAGGTAGCGGTCGCAGTCGCAGCCCACGGCGCATGCGGGCCGGCCGCACCCGAAGGCCTCGCCGCGGTCGATGAGGATTTCGGAACAGGGGCCGCAGGGTCCGGTGTCCCCCATGGCCCAGAAGTTGTCCTTTTCCCCGAGCCTGACAATCCGATCCGCTGAAACGCCGATGCGATCGTGCCAGATGTCATAGGCTTCGTTGTCTTCAAGGTATACCGACACCCACAGCTTGTCCACGGGTAGCCCGTAGCCGTTTACCAGAAGGTCCCAGGCGTATTCGATGGCCTCTGCTTTAAAATAATCCCCGAAGGAAAAATTGCCGAGCATCTCAAAAAAGGTGTGATGCCGGGCGG
>CAZFWD010000154.1:0-2628 GCA_964522535.1 uncultured Desulfonema sp. | reverse complement strand
AAGCTCCCCTCTGCGGCGGTCCGGTTTCCAAAAAACAGATAGCCCTGCCGATCCAGCCCGCAGTCGGCGATCTCCCGGATCATGCTCATAAACGGCGTGATCCCGCTGCCCCCGGCAATGCACACCAGGGTTTTGTCGTAAATTAATGGGTTGTAAACGAACTGGCCATCCGGGCCCGAGCCTTCAATCGCGTCCCCCGGCTTGACCGCGTCGAGCAGAAAGCAGGAGACCCGCCCGTCTTTCACCCGGCGGATGGTGATATCGTAATACCCGGTTTGACTGGGCGGGGAGGAAATGCTGTAGGGCCGCCCGGTCCGAATGCCGCCGATCTCCAGATACAGGGCGATATACTGGCCGGCCTGAAACGGCGGTAGAAACCCCTTTGAAGGAACCAGACGCAGGGTTTTTGCGAAAGCGGTTTCGGAAATCACCCGGCTGACCTTGAAATCAATAACCGCCGGATGCCGCCGTTGAATATAATCCGCCACCATTCCTTTATTTGCGGCGATATCCAGTCCGTATTTACGGCAAACCGCGATCTCCCGCATCACCGTTTCATACCCGTCGATCTGTTTTAAAATATCCTCACGCATGGTTTTTCCCTTGTTCGGTCTATTCCCGATTTACGATCCGGCCTTTTCCTTTAAAAGCATTCGCGCGGTTTGCACCCCGGAGTCCAGGGTGGGCTGAAACCCGCACAGCCCCACGGACCCCCCGGCGCAGTGAAGCCCTCGAATATGGGGCTGGTTGGGAACAAAAAGTTCTGAGTCTTTGATAAATTTTTCAAACCCGTAAATGGAACCGGCGGGGGTTCCCAAATACCGCATATGGGTGAGCGGGGTGGCGATTTCCATCTCTTCGATGTGATCCCGAATGCCCGGAAAACGCCTTTCCGCAACCCTGAGCATATTGTCAGCGACCCGGTACTTTTCCGCCGCATACCGTTCGGGAGGCACCCGCAGCCAGGGTTCCCCGTATTTCAAGGTCACCAGAGCCACCTGGCAGGTTCCCGAAGGCGAAAAGCCGGAATCGATCAGGTTGTAGCAGGAAAGCATCATGCCGTCCCGGTCGTCGATGTCAAGAAGCCGCATTCGGGCGAACATGGCCTCCATGTCGGCTTCAGGCAGCAGAAAATTGCTTGATTCCGTAATTCCGACCGCGGCGGGTTCGCAGTCAAGGCCCATATACAGGGTAAACGCCGAGGGACTGTGGGAAGACTGTCGCAGCTCCTGCAACACGACCTCGGGCAAATGCCGTTCGTCCATGAGCTCCACATAGGTGGCGTACTTGGAGGCGTTGGAAACGACATACCGGGTCGGAATCTCTTCGCCGGTCTCGGTCAGGATTCCGCAGACCGCCTGGTTTTTAATGAGGATTTTTTCAGCCCCGCAGCCATAGCGGATGGTTCCGCCGTTTTGAATAATTTTGTGGTCCAGGGCGCTGGAAAGCGCCTGGGATCCGCCCTTGAGGTGGGCCGGCAGAAATTCGATGTAGGAAAAAAACATGGCCGCCAGGTCCGCGAACGCCATTTTCGAAGGGGGCAATCCAATATAGGTCGCGTATGGAGACAGGACGGCCTTGAGCAGGGGATCCGCGATAAACCGGTCCATCACCTCCGCTGCGGTTTTTAAGGCATACTGGAAGTAAAGTGGATATTTTTCAGGGCGGGTTTCCGGGTCTTTGAGGTAAAACACATGAATGACCTCAAGAAAAAAAGCATACAGCAGGTCGAAAAACCCGCAAATTCCCTCCTTCTCATGGGGAAAGCGCCGGGCCAGCTCCGCGATGACCTGGGCGCGGTCCGGTTTTAAGGTGATATCGATTCGATCGCCCACCACGACCCGGTAAAGATCGGTCATGGAAACAAACTCCAGATCCGCCGTCACGCCGAGCTGATCTAAGGTTGACCGCAGGGGCCCAGGCGTCTCCGGGGTGCCGATACCGCTGAGCTGGTGCAGGGACACCTCAAATTCAAACCGGCCCCGGCAGAAGCTGGTGGCGCATCCGCCCGGGATGTTGTGCCGCTCCAGCAGCAGCACCTTCATTCCTTTTTGGGTCAGGGTCGCCGCCGCCGTCAGGCCAGCGTTTCCGGCGCCGATTACCACCACGTCGTATGTCTGCATCTTTTTTCCGTTTTCAATCGATCCGTTGGCATGGGTTATGGTTTCATGTTCGAGGCGTTGAGGTGCTTGACCGCTTCCCGAACCCGGGGGTCGGGGTCATCGGCCAGGGCGTTTAAAAGGCCGCGCACCCGGGGGTTCGAAAACCTGGACAGGGCGTATGCGGCCGCCACTCGCACCGGGGCGCTATATTTTTTTCTAAACAGAAACCGGCGTTTGGGCGTCAGAATATTCATCAGGCAGTCGACACCGGAGGCGTCACCGATCTGTCCCATAGCCCGGCAAACAGCGATCAGCATCTCCGGAGCGTCGGTTTTCTGAAGGATTTGAATCAGCTCCGGCATGGATGCCGATGACTTGAGGTTTCCAAGGGCATTGACCGCTGAAATCGCCAAATCTGGATCCTCACTTCGGGCGATTCCGGTCAGAAGCCCGATCACGCCGGGGGTGTTCAGCCGTTCGGCCAGCCGCAGGGCGGCCCGGCGCACCACATCCTTGCTGTCGGAGA
>CAZFWD010000153.1:0-9040 GCA_964522535.1 uncultured Desulfonema sp. | reverse complement strand
GATGCGTCGCCGGTGGCCGTCAGTGTAAACTCATCCACCGTCGCCGTTCCGCCGCCCGTGTTGTCAATCGTCTTCAGCAACCCCAGCTTCGCCGCGATCAAAGGGCAAATAGGGACAGTAATTAAATTTTTATCTGTCGTGACTGTTCCGCCAAATCCCAGGGCTCTTCCTGTCAAGGTTGCATTTTCTCCTATCGTAATACCGGCAGGGTCGAGGATATTTCCCACGAAGTCAGTGTTTGCTCCAATTGTCGTGGCGCCAGCAGGAGCCCAATATACATCGGATTCGCAGACATCACCTGTCAAGACAAAGCTGGTATTGGCTTCTGTAGTAAGCGCCCCACCTGGCCTGAAGATGTAAACGCCGGTGCCATCGAGTGTCACTGTCTGGTTTACGGTGATATTCATTGCGCCACCGGAGGAATAACAACCAGGAGTAAATACTCCCGGACCACTCCCAATATCTATTTCGTCCAGATTAACCGCACCCGCGCCGAGACTTGTACAGACTTGACCATTCAGATCCGCCAAGGCGGAGGCTTGATCTAACCCCGCTTGCTCATATGGACCATCGGCCACATGTGTCGTGCCATTCACCGTGGGCGTTACAGCCGGTCCGGTGGTATACCCGAGATCTCCATTGATAGTGGTTCCCGCCACCGTGTTGGTATAAGTATCTGCAAGAACGCCAAATGTGCCTGCCGTTCCAAGGTCTGGCGCGTCAGCAGCCATTGTCTGGGAGGCCCCGTAAAGAAGTACGGCGAACCCCATAATGACCAGAAGACTCAATCTCATCATTTGGTTAAGAATATTTTTTTTTGCATGAAACATTGCCGTTCCTCCTTATAATTTCATTGAAATTTGGAAGGTTCCCTCTCAGAAAGCCTTTCTGCCGACCTTATTTTTAAATTTTAAATATTTCAATTTTTGTGCCAGGTTCTATTGTTCAGGGTTGTGTCACCCATCATTCTGATTTTTAAATATAATCGGTTTATAAAACGTTTTCATGGAAGGTATTCAAAGCCATGCAAAAAAGGCCATATTTAACCGGTGGTCATATGTGGCCTTTTTTAGGTCGTTCTGGTTTTATGGAGTGATAAATGAGAAAGGCAGATTGAAGAGGGATGGTTTTATGGTTTTTGAATATTGAGCTTACGCGTGCGGGCGCGCAAGGTACTTCGTTTGAGCCCGAGGATTTCAGCCGCACTGTTTTGTCCGCTTATTTTCCACCCGGTCTGCTCAAGCACCCGAATAATCCTGAATCACCCGGAGCAGCTTTGGCTGTAATTCCAACGGCAATTCTCCGATTTGATCCAGAAACAGGGTGGAGCCGTTTGCGATTTCAAACCATCCCAGGTGTTTGGAAAGGCCATATTTAACCTTTTTTTTTGTTTCAATACCACCCAATGCACATTTTCCAAATAGTATTTAATTAAAAAAAACAATCAGTTAAATAAATAATGCGTAATCCTCAGTTTCTGGCACGATGTTTGTATAAATTTATTGGCGGCGTGCCATTACATCCTTTTTTCACCATGGATTTATTCGTTTGGGATAACTGAACGTAAAAGCATTAAGCATATGATGCGTGTTTTCCTTACCTGTTAAAGGGGAGAAGCAATAAAATGCATACGATTGTTATTTCAACCCATAAACCAAAGGTGGATAAGCATTTTTTGAAGAATTTGAAACGGTTGTTTCCTGAGTGCAAAATTAAGATTCACCATAAAAAACCTGATGATTCCTGTAAAAATTCAGTATTCCAGGAATCGTCAACAGATACAAAACAGGAGAAGGGAAAAAAAATGATTTTGTGAAGCTACCAGAAAAACCAGATTCAAAAGGGATAGATGATGAAAGACAAACCAGTAATATTAGTTGTCGATGATTTGCCCCAAAATACAACCCCTTTTTTTGTCTCGACAATGGGGAGAGGTTCATTTTATGAAATTATCTAAAAAAACAGCAGAAAGGGCGGAACCGTATTGTTTTACTGATTAAAAAACTATTGCACTTGCTGATACGGCGTTAAAGTTTGTTTCAAAATGGTCAGTTATAGACCCATAAACTCTAATTTTTTGTCGAATTTTGTCTTGTTTCGGCGGCGCTCATAACGTTTTTTCACAACCTGTCAATGTTTAAAACTCCGCTGCCCGGTGAAGACCATCGTGGCCCCGGCCTGGTTGCAGGCCTCGATGGCCTGGTGGTCATTCATTTTTTTTTAGAGCGGATGTCATTTCATGCAACTGATGCAGTATATGAGGGCTTTTTTTAATTTCGGCAAGGGGCTGAAGCTGTTCTTTAATATATTGCATATCCAGGGCGTTTTTTTGACGGAGCAGTATCCCTTCGATATCGGCCCAGTCTCTTTTTCGATCCGCAAACGCCTTATAGACAATCAGGTCTTCGGCTGAACAGGTGCGGAGTTTTGCGGATTCCAGAAATGAGAAATCTGTTGCACGGTCTATAACGCGTTCCTCAAACGGTAAACCGGCAAGTACGATATCGATCGGAATATTTTCTTTTGATTTCAGAAGCAGCACCCGGTTGCGCAGGGCGAATTCATCCGCGTTTTCGATCCGTGAGACAAACCGGCGGCAAAGGCTATCAACAAAGTACTTTTCATTTCCGAACCCGGTAAGCAACGAAATATCCACATCCAATGTCAGACGCGGTTCCCCCCAGCGTTGCAGGGCGATGCCTCCGATGAAACAGAAACGCCATTTTTTTTTTTGAAATTCCGTTTGGATGTCAGAGGCAAGGTGAAATAATTTCTTCATCGGGGCATCCTGGAGAACCAGGCCTGTTGTTCCACCAGCCCCGAGGTGAGCCTCGGGGGGGTATGAAGAAGTGCGGATTCAAACGCATCGTTCAAGGCTTCAATCGCCTGGCGGCAGCTCGCATGATCAATCATGTCGCGCCTTGCCTGCTCCATCACAATGCCGGCGGCTTTCCACTGGCGAATCCGTTGTTGAATATTTTTTCTGCTCGAGTCCGTCATCATGCATTTTTACTTTTTTAGCCGGAAAAGGTCGATTTTCGACTTCCAGGGAGCTTATTGACGTTTCAGCTGCAGGTCGGGATGTTTTCCCGACAATCGCCGGGTAAGAAACCCGGCCCACTCATTTTTTACGGGTTCATTCTATTTTATTTTTGATATCCTGTCAACCCGCCCACAGGTAAAAACCGGCTGATATGGCAATCGGTTACAGAGATGTGAGGATGACCGCTGATTTTAATGCTTGAAGCTGCGCTGTCCGGTGAACACCATCGCGGCCCCGGCCTGGTTGCAGGCCTCGATGGCCTGGTGGTCGTTCAGGGATCCTCCGGGCTGCACCACCGCGGTGATCCCTTCCCGAAGTCCCACATCCACCCCGTCCTTAAACGGAAAAAACGCATCGCTGACCATGGTGGCGCCGATCAGTCCACCCTTTTCCCGCCTGACCCGGTCGTCGATTTCCTTTTTTTGCTCCGGATGCGAAAGCTCGTGGTAGGGGATGCCGTGCGCCTCAAAGCAGTAGCGGTCTGCAAGCTTGCGGTAGGCCTTGTCCCGGGCGATTTCCGCAACCCCCACCCGATCCTGCTCCCCGGTTCCGATGCCCACGGATACCCGGTTTTTCACATAGATCACGGAGTTTGAGGTGATGCCGGACTCCAGCAGCCAGCCGAAACGGATATCCGCGTATTCGGCTTCCGTAGGAAGGCGCTTGATGTTATAGGTTCTCCCCTGGTATTGGCAGGATGCCGGCAGAAAATCCGCATTGTTTCGGGATTGAGGGACAAAAGACCACTGGGCGATGATTCCCCCGTCGATGAGGGTTTTAAACTCCACCACCTGTTTTGCCACAAAGGACTGGAGTTTTTCGATCGCCCGGATTCGAATCACCCTTAAGTTTTTGCGACGGCCAAGAATGGCGAGCACCCCTTCCTCGAAATCAGGGGCCACGATCACCTCGGCGTATTGTTGGGCAATGGCCTCGGCCGTGGCCTTGTCCAAGGGGCGGTTGACCGCAATGCATCCGCCGAAGGCCGCGACCCGGTCCGCCATGTAGGCCTTGTGGTAGGCATCCTCCAGGGAATCGGATATGGCCGCGCCGCAGGGGTTGTTGTGCTTGACGATGATCACCCCGGGGGTGTCGGAAAAGTATCGAAGGATGTTTAAGGCGTTGTCCGCATCCGTCAGGTTGGTTTTGCCCGGGTGCTTTCCGGATTGAAGCAGCTCGATGTCCGAGACCAGGTATTGACCGGGCTGAATGGTTTGTGCCTCGCCTAAGACCAGGTTGCCGTTTACCAGCCGGTACAGGGCCGCCTCCTGGCCCGGGTTTTCGCCGTAGCGCAGCCCCTTCCGCACGTTATCAATAATCCAGTCGACCTTTTCATAGATCAGGGCCTGCCGCCTATCGCCTTCAATAAAATGGATTTCCATGTTTGACGGAAAATGGTCGTCCATAATGGTTTTATACATCTGTTTGAGGTCTTCGGACATGGTTTCCTCCCTAATGCGCTGAGGGCGCGGAATTGGTTTGGGTCGGTTTAAACGATTTCCGGGTAGCTGGCGTTTACCCTCTCAAAGGAAACCGCGTTCAAATAATCGGCAATCGCCCGGTCGTAGGCGGCGGTATGGGCAAACGCCTTTTTTGCCAGATCAGCGCGGGTTTTGAGGGTGGTCATGCCGCTGTTTTTTTCAAGCTCTTGAAGAACAGGGGCGTAATCTTCGGGGTCCACCACCGCGGCCACCCGTATAAAGTTCTTGGCGGCCGCGCGGATCATGCACGGCCCGCCGATATCGATGTTCCCCCGCGCGTGTTCCACCGTGGCATCGGGCCTTGCGACGGTCTGGGCAAACGGGTAGAGGTTGACCACCACCATGTCGATAGGCGCTGCGCCGGTTCGCGCAAGATCCGACTGGTGAGCCGGGTTATAGGTCTCGGTGAGAAGCCCGAGGTAAATTTTGAAATCCAGGGTTTTGACAAGCCCGCCCTGGGTTTCGGGCTGGCCGGTGTAGGTGGATACCGGTGTCAGGACGGCGTCCGCATCCGCCCCCAGAATACCCTGAATCCGTTCATAGGTCCCGCCGGTGGAGAAAATTTGAATTTCAGGAATGATTTTGACCAGCCGCGGCACGAATCCTTCAAGCCCGGTCTTATCGGAGACGCTGATTAAAACCCGCCTGACCTTTACTTGGTTGTCTATTTTTTCAACGATATTGATTCCCATGATTTCTTCTTTTACCTCCGGTAATTTTTTACGCATCGTCAAGGTGTATATAGCCATGCCGTTGTAAAAAGTCAACCGGGAGCGATACAAGGTCGGCGTTCTGTTTTTTACAGACCGCCGGATTTGAAAACCGGCGGTTTATTCGAACCACACAGACGGTAACGGGCTGTTGAAAGGTTCGCCGGGCGCTGTTGACATCGGGTCTGCAATGGCATAAGAGAGGTCAGACAGTTTGTTTTGGCGGCCTGCTTTTGGCCGAAAGGGGCAGTGGATAACAGGGAAAGGAAGGGGATTTGTCATGCATGTAACGTTTCATGGCGCTGCGCGCGAGGTGACGGGATCGATGCATCTGCTGGCAACCGACGATGACCGGATCCTGCTGGATTGCGGAATGTTTCAGGGGAGAAGGAAGGAGAGCGACCGGAAGAACCGGGTGATGCCGTTTGATCCCTCGCTCATCACCAACCTGGTGCTGTCCCATGCCCACATCGACCACTCCGGCCGTATCCCCCTGCTCACAAAGAATCATTTCACCGGCCGTGTGGTCTGCACCCGTGCTACCGCCGACGCCTGCCGGTATCTTCTGCCCGACAGCGCGCATATTCAGGAATCCGATGCCGGTTACCTCAATTACAAGATGGTCCGCTCGCTGCTCTACAAACTCGAGTCCGGCTCCCGGAGTAAAAAGAACAGTGCCGCCCAGATTCAGAAGATTAAGGCGTTTTTAAAAAAGGATAAACACGCGTTAAATAATGACAGCATAAACAAGGTCATTGGCGAGCATCGCCTGGATGCGGTGGTGCCGCTTTACACCATTGAGGATGCGAATCAGGCGCTTTCGTTTTTCGACGGCATACCTTACAGGGAAACTGTATCTGTGGGCAAACATACGACATGTACCTTCTATGACGCCGGGCATATTCTCGGCTCAGCCATCAGTATCATAAAAACCGATACCCGCGGCCGTCGATATACGATCGGGTTTACAGGGGATATCGGAAGGTTCGACAAACCCATTCTTCAGGATCCCAACCTGAATTTCGAGCCGGAAGATCGCGATATCGATCTGCTGATCATGGAGAGCACCTACGGGGACCGGGATCATGAACCGGTCGTGGATATGGCCCCCCGCTTAAAAAAGGTGATCAGCGATACGGTGGCGCGCGGGGGCACCCCTTTGATCCCCTCGTTTGCCTTCGGCCGCACCCAGGAGCTGCTTTACGTGATTCATGATCTATACAACAAAAATGAGATCCCCCGCGTTCCGGTTTATGTGGACAGCCCTCTGGCCACGGAAATCACAAGGGTTTTCGCCGAACATCCGGAGATGTATGATCCGCAAACCCACAGGGATTTTCTAAAGAACGGCGAAAACCCCTTCACCTTTAAAAAGCTGCATTACACCGCTTCGGTGGCGGAATCCATGGCGGTGATGCGGGATACAGAACCGCATATCGTCATCTCGGCGTCCGGCATGTGCGAGGCCGGCCGCATCCTTCATCACCTGCGGTACAAGATGCATGATGCGAAAAACACGATCCTGATCGTCGGTTACATGGCCCAGCACACCCTGGGGCGGCGGATCCTTGAACAGGGGGAGGCGTTTGAGGCGTCCGGGCGGGCCGGGAAGGCGCCGATGCTTCGCGTGCTCAACAAGGAGTATCCCTTGAAGGCGCGGGTGGTCAAGATCGGCGGATTCAGCGCCCATGGAGACCGAAATGAGATGCTGCGGTTTTTAAAGACATCGAATCTGAAGATCAAAAGGATTGCCCTGGTCCACGGGGAGGAGCCGCAGATGATGTCGTTTAAATCCCTGCTTGAGAAAGAGGGGTTTTCCGTGTTTGTCCCAAAGGCGGGTGAGTCCCTCAACCTGACGCCCTGATGCCTTTTTTTGATTTTTGCCTGAACCCAATGGAGTGACCAGCCATGCAGGAAATATCAGTGAAATCGTGGCATTCTTTGGAGACGGAGGAAGCCGCCCGAATTCTCGAAACCGATCGTATCAAGGGGTTGACCGGGGAGGAGGTCGTGTCCCGGCGCAAGACCTTTGGAGAAAACACCCTGACGCAAAAGGTGGGTCAGGGGCCTGTCATCCGTTTTCTTCTTCAGTTTAATCAGCCCCTGGTCATCATTTTGCTGGTGGCCACCCTGGTGACCTCGCTTCTTCAGGAATGGGTGGAGGCAGGCGTCATCTTTGGGGTCATTCTCATCAACGCGGTCATCGGCTTCATCCAGGAATCCAAGGCCCTCAAGGCCATCGACGCCCTGGCCCTGGCCATGGTGAGCAGCGCCATGGTCCGGCGGGACGGGAGACGCCAAAAGATCCCGGCCCGGGAACTGGTGCCCGGAGACGTGATCTTTCTACAATCCGGCGACAAGGTCCCGGCCGATGCGCGTCTCTTCGAGGTTCGGGAGCTGAGGATCGACGAGAGCACCTTGACCGGCGAAAGCCTTCCGGTCCAGAAGGAAGAGGTGACATTTCCTGAAGAAACCGGCCTCTCGGACCGGCGCAATATGGCCTATTCTTCCACCCTGGTGAGCCATGGGGCCTGCAAGGGCATCGTGATCGCCACCGGCGATCACACGGAGATCGGCCGGATCAATGAGATGATCTCTTCGGCGGAGGTGCTGGCCACGCCGCTGACGCGAAAAATCGAACACTTCAGCAAGATCCTTCTGTATGTGATCATCCTACTGGCGGGCGTGACCTTTCTGGTGGGATACCTGCGGGGCCAGGACTGGGTGGAGATGTTTTTGGCCTCAGTGGCCCTTGCGGTCGGGGCCATTCCCGAAGGGCTTCCTGCCGCCATGACCATCACCCTTGCCATCGGTGTTTCGCGCATGGCCAAACGGAATGCCATCATCCGCAAACTCCCGGCTGTCGAGACCCTGGGAAGCACCACCGTGATCTGCTCGGACAAGACGGGAACCCTTACCCAGAACCAGATGACAGTCACCGAACTCTACGCCGGTGGAGGGTTGTACACTGTTTCAGGCGTGGGCTATGCGCCCAGCGGCGATATCACTCCGGGGGAAGGCGAACCCGATGCGGCCGCCAACCAGGCCCTGATGGAACTTTTAAAGGCCGGCATCCTTTGTAATGATTCGGCGATCAAGCAGACAGGCGAGGTCTATACCGTAGAGGGCGATCCGACCGAGGGCGCCCTTATCGTCTGCGCAGCCAAGGCCGGGATCGTTTCCGAAACCCTCCAAAACGAAATGCCGCGGATCGACAGCATCCCTTTTGAATCGGCTCGCCAGTATATGGCCACCCTTCACGATCAGGGTACCGGAAAATCAAGGGTCATCTATGTCAAGGGATCCATCGAGAGCATCTGCCTGGAATGCGGTGTCCTGTTTACTGCGGCCGGTCGAATGGATCTCGCGAATGCATCGGAAATCCATGAACGCGTGGAGGCCATGGCCGGGGACGGCCTGCGGGTCCTGGCCTTTGCCCGCAAGGAGGTAGGGGCTGAGACCGCGCGCATCGGCCATGAAGACCTTCAGGAGGGTCTCGTCTTCCTGGGTCTCCAGGGGATGATTGATCCGCCCAGACCCGAGGCCATGGAGGCCATCGGCGTGTGCCAGAACGCGGGCATTCTGGTCAAGATGATTACCGGCGATCACGCGGGCACGGCGGCGGCCATCTCCCGCCGGCTGGGGCTTTGCAGCGAGGCCTGCTCCATCCATACGCGAGAGGTCCTGACGGGCCGTGATCTTACAGCGCTTGGGGATGAGAAACTGGTGGACATCGCAGAAAAAACCGCTGTATTTGCCAGGGTCTCGCCGGAGCAGAAACTGCGGCTGGTGGAGGCCCTTCAAAA
>CAZFWD010000152.1:0-4625 GCA_964522535.1 uncultured Desulfonema sp. | reverse complement strand
TCATCCGGCAAATCACGTCGTCCGTGAGAAAATGCGGCTGTAAGCCCAGATCCAGCAGCCCGGTGTGCGTGGGGTTGTAGTAGTGGGCTTCCGCCTCTTTTCTGGGGTTTTCAACTGATTGAATATCCACCTTGAGACCCATTTGAGCGCCGGAGCGCTTCACCCGCTCGGCCAGCTCGTTGACGGAAAAGGTTTCGGTGAGCTGGTTGAAGATGCGAAGTTCGCCTTTTTTAGCCGGGTTTTCAGCCGACAGCCGAACACAGTTTAAAGTGTCCTTGATGTTGATGTATCCCCGGGTCTGGCCGCCCTTGCCGAACACGGTGAGGGGATAGCCGGCCACCGCCTGCACCACAAACCGGTTTAAGACCGTGCCGAACAGCTCGTCGTAGTTAAAGAAGGGAAGCAGTTCCTCATGGGCTTCATTTTCGTCGGTGAACAGCCCGTAAACCGGCCCCTGCATCAGGTCGGTGACCCGAATGTTCCACATGCGCACGTAAAACCAGAGCAGGTCGGTGTCCATGATCTTGGTGGTGTGGTAAAGGCTGCTGGCCTGGCGGGGATAAAGAAAGGTGTGCTTTCGGCCCTTGTGATGTACCTCCAGCCAGCCTTCCTCGATGTCGATCTCCGGGGTGCCGTATTCCCCCATGGTGCCGACCTTTACGATCTGGGCGTTTGGGCAGAATTCGCGCACCGCGAAAATCACGTTGGCCGTGACCAGCAGGTTGTTCTGGATGGTCAGGGTGGCGGCCCGGCGGTTGAGCATGGAGTAGGGCGCGGCCGGCTGCTCGGCGTAGTGAATGACGCAGTCGGGGGTGAAGGCCTTAAACACCTCTTCGACAAAATCCCATTGCATCAGATCGCCGATAAACACGGGAATATCATGGCCGGAGACGCCCTTCCACAGCGCGGCCCGCCGGACCAGGTTGGGGGTTTCAAACAGCGGCTCGACATTTTCCTGCACGCACAGATGCCGGCGCAGGTAGTTATCCGCTACCGCCACCTCATGACCTTTCGCGGTCAGATGCATGGCCGTGGGCCAGCCCAGATACCCGTCTCCACCTAAAACCAAAATTCTCATTTTCTTTTTCTCTTTTAAATCAATGAGGAAAGTGTTAATAGTCCATTTTGATGGTTTGGAAGTCGGATTCCGTCATGCCGGACTTGATCCGGCATCCAGAACATATTGAAATTGCCGGACCCCGGCTTTCGCCGGGGGGACGAATGCGACACTTTTTACGAATGCATCAATTTTTATATAAGATTCATTTTTTTATCAAGCATCATTTTGGACGGTTTGATCAAAAGCTGTTTGATTTTGATATGGATAAATGAACATGAAGGATTCGGCCATCAGACAGAAGATTTTAAAAATCGCACCGAATATTTTTGAATCTGTTCCGGTGCTTTTCGCGTATCTGTATGGGAGTGTGGCGGTTGATCAGGCGCATCCGTTCAGTGATTTGGATGTCGCCGTATATGTTCCGCCGTTGTCCGTAAGGGAAAAAATGGAACTGGAGATGTCCCTGTCTCTGGAGATCGACGAAAAACTTAAAGATGCGCCGCCGTCTGATGTCCGCGTGATGAACGAATTTCCTCTGGCGATTGCCGGCCAGGTCGTAACATACGGTATTCTCATCTATTGCCGGGATGACAATGCGCGAATCGATTATGAGACATCCATTCGAAAGGCTTATTTTGATTTTTTACCGGTGATTGAGCACTATCAGCGCAGTTACCGGGAACACCTGCGCATGTGATGCAAGCGCCGGGACATGCCGGCATGGGTGGATTCATGGAAGGCGACGGGGTGATTCATGGTCTCTGTTGAAAAAATATCCATTAAATTTATAAAATTGGATGAATACCTGGGCATACTGGAAAAGATCGCAAAATCCTCATTATTGCTTCTGAGCGATTAAGGGCGCCGACGAACTATGCGGATGCTTTTACCGTTCTTGAAGAAAATAATATTTTAGATAGGGTGCTCGGGCAGAGATTAAAACAGATGACAAAATTTAGAAACCGCCTGGTTCATCTGTATGGCGAGGTGGATGATTTTTTTGTTTACGAGTTTATCAAAACCGGCCTGACGGATATTCGCGGCTTTCAAAAGATCATCATGCAGCGATACGCCGCCGATTGAAAGACGTTTTTGACTTTTGGGGACGTCCCCCTAATCCTCTAATCTATCAGATGGTTGTCTTTAAGAAATACCCTCAGCTCTTCCTTGGACAGCGGGGCTTCCCGGCTGGAAAAATAAGGCGCGGAAACGGTTTTGCTCACGACTTGCGGGTAGTCGTATTGAATATTCTGGTAGCTGTTTCGAAACGCCGGAAACACCACAAAGTATTTTTCAAGCTCCCAGGTCCGCCGGGTTTCCTCGGCGCTCATCAGCTCCTCGTACATCTTTTCGCCGGGCTTGACGCCGATGGTCTGGATTTTAATGTCGCCGGGAGCGTGACCGTAGCGCGGCGCCAGTTCCTCGATCATGACCTCGGCCAGGTCCAGAATGCGGATGACCGGCATTTTGGTGATAAACACCTCGCCGCCTTTGGCCAGCAGGGCGGATTCAATCACCAGCCGGACCGCTTCCTGAATGCTCATGATAAACCGGGTCATCTGCGGATCGGTCAGGGTGACCGGCCCGCCGCGTTGAATCTGTTCCTTAAACACCGGTATGACCGAGCCCCTTGAACCCAGCACGTTGCCGAACCGGGTGGAGGCGAAGACCGGCCCGCCGGTGAAGGTGTTGCAGTTGGCCGCGGTCATGAGGCGCTCCCCCATGAGCTTGGAGGTGCCCATCACGCTGGTGGGGTTGACCGCCTTGTCGGAGCTGGTGAAGATGACTTTTTCCACCCGGTTTTCAAGGCTTGCGGCGATCAGGTTCTGAACCCCCATGATATTGGTCTGCACCGCCTCAAAGGGGGATTGCTCGCAAAGCACCACGTGCTTGAAGGCCGCGGTGTGAAAGAGGATGTGGATGTTCGCCATCTCCCTGGACAGCCGCTCCTTGTCCCGCACATCCGCCAGGAAAAAACGGGCGTTGGGGTAGGCGGCGTATGTCTGCTGGGCGAAAAACAGCTCGCTCTCATTGTTGTCTAAGCCGATGAGCTCGCATTCGTCTATGTTTTCCAGGATCTGCCGCACCAGCACGCTGCCCACCGTGCCGCAGGCCCCAGTAACCAGGATGCGTTTTCCGGTAAAATTTTTTTTCATTTTTCCCCTCGCAAACGGTTTGTTTTTTGGTCAGGTTTGTTTATATCACACCAACCGTTCCCATTTCTATAAAATAGATGTAGATGGGGACGGTCATGAATAAATCAATAACTTTCTTGATTTCCTGTTTCGCCTTTGATATTTGATAAAACATGGCAAGGCAGGCACGCATAGACGCCCCCGGGGCGCTGCATCACATCATCGGGCGCGGGATTGAGCGCAGACGGATTTTCCAAAGCGATGCGGATCAGGATGATTTTGTCGCCCGCCTGGAAAAAATTCTGCCGGAAACCAATATTTCTTGTTACGCTTGGGCGCTTCTGCCGAATCATTTTCATCTGCTGTTAAAAACCGGCGACGTGCCGATCGCCACCTTCATGCGCCGTTTGCTGACCGGATATGTCGTCAGTTTCAACCGCCGCTATAACCGCACCGGCCACCTGTTTCAGAATCGCTACAAATCGATCCTTTGCCAGGAGGAGCCGTATTTCAAGGAGTTGATCCGTTATATTCATTTAAACCCGCTGCGGGCGGGGGTTGTTGCGACCCTCGATGCGTTGGACGAATATCCTTACTGCGGCCACAGTTGTCTGATGGGAAGGGTGGTCAACCCTTGGCAGGCGGCGCATGAGGCGCTGGCGCTGTTCGGCTTCAATAAAAAAAGGTACCGGCAATTTGTTGAAAACGGCGTATCCCAGGGGCGGCGACCCGAAGCCTTGTTGCCTACTGGGCGGTGCACGAGCTCTGCATGCCCGGGACCCAGGTTGGGCAGAAGTTGGGGCTGTGTCAATCCGCGGTCAGCTACGCGGTGAAAAGGGGAGAAAAATTGGCGCTTGAAAATGGGTTCAGCATCGAAACATAAGAGTTATTGATTTATTCATGACCGTCCCTATCCCACCCATCATAAGGAGTAAGAATTTCATGAACACATTTACCGCCATCATTCATCAGGAGGATGACCTGTATGTTGCCGAGTGCCCTGAGGTCGGGACGGCGAGCCAGGGCGCAACCATCGGAGAGGCGATCAACAACTTGAAGGAAGCAACCGAGTTGTATCTGGAAGAATTTCCTCTAAAATCTTTTTCTCGCCCGATCCTTACCACCTTCGAAGTTTCCGCTCATGCCTGAATTGCCGAAAATATCTGGAGATGAAGCCATCCAGGTTTTTAAACGTCTTGGTTTCCATGAGGCGCGGCAACGTGGAAGTCACGTTGTTTTAAGGAGAGAGAACAGCGGTTGTGTCATCCCACGGCACAAATCTCTTGCTCTCGGTACTCTAAAAAGTGCCATCAAACAGGCGGGCATAACCGATCAGGAGTTTTTGGACGGTTATAAGAGAAAGAAGTAGGGACGGTCATGAATAAATCAATAACTTTCTTGATTTCCTATTTCGTCTTTGATATTTGATA
>CAZFWD010000151.1:0-5963 GCA_964522535.1 uncultured Desulfonema sp. | reverse complement strand
GCTACCAAAATCATTCAATAGGGCTTGCAAGGTTTTTAGGAACCTGTGCAGCCCTTCACTGTTTTCCGAACAAATACTTCCAAAAGCATTTAAAATGAACACACCACACTGGCCCGCAAAACAATGGCCCGAAGGGGTCCCCCGCGAGGTGACCGACTATGACCGAACCCTGTTCAGTGTCCTGGATGAAGCGGCCAGGGATTACCCGGATCATGTCTACACCATCTTCAACGGCGGTAAAAAAACATTTTCCCAAGTGAAGGAAACCGCGGACCGGATCGCGAACTTTCTGGCCTCCCGAGGAATCCGCAAAGGCGACCGGGTGGCCATCTTCCTGCCCAACATTCCTCATTATCCGGCCATCTTCTTCGGCATCCTCAAGGCCGGAGCGGTATGCGTCACCTGCAACCCGCTGTACACCTCCGCCGAACTGAACTACCAGCTCAAAGACGCCGGGGCAAAGGCCGTGTTCTGCATGGATCATCCCCAATTCTACCCCACCACCATCAGGGCGATCAAGGAAACAGACGTCAACACCGTTGTCATCTGCAACGTCAAATCCTACCTGCCGAAAATCAAAGCGGTCCTGGGCAGCCTGCTGCGAAAAATCCCCAAGGCGGGCCAGTACGAGCCGGACCACCTGTTCTTTGATCAAATTCTTGAAACCTCTCCTCCGCACCCGCCGGCGGTTGACATCAACCCGTTTGAGGACCTGGCGCTGATCATTTACACCGGCGGCACAACCGGCGTGCCCAAGGGCGCGGCCCTCACCCACACCAACTTCACCTATGATCTTCGAGCGCTCGAGGAATGGGTCAGGCTTCCCCATGAACCCGACAAACCGCCGGAGATGATTCGACGAGGCGGCGCGCATACCTTCCTGGGCGTTCTGCCGTGGTATCACAGTTTCGGAATGACCTGCTGCATGCTGACCGCCTGCGGATCCGGCAACCGCCTGGTCTGCATCCCCGATCCGCGCGCCGGGAACCCGCCGTTCACCGAGGTGCTGAAGGCCGTGGAAAAATACAAGGCGACCATCATGCCGGCGGTCCCGACCGTATTTGTGGCTTTTACCAATCATCCCCTGCGGGATAAATACGATCTCACCTCCCTGATGGGCTGCTTCTCGGGCGGCGCGCCCATGCCGCCGGAGGTCTGCCGGCAGTTTGAGGAAAAAACCGGTGCCATCATCTTTGAGGGGTATGGATTAAGCGAAACCGCGCCGGTCGCCAGCGCCAACCCGACCAACAAAAACGGGCGCAAGATCGGGTCCATCGGGTTTCCGGTCCCCGGCACGGACATCAAGATCGTCGACCTTGAAACCGGAAGTGAAGAGATGCCGAAGGGTGAGGACGGTGAGATCGCCATCTGCGGTCCCCAGGTCATGAAAGAATACTGGAACAGGCCCGAGGAGAATAAGGCGGTTTTCAGGGAAATCAACGGAAAGCGGTATTTCCTGACGGGGGATATCGGGCATGTGGACGAAAACGGGTACATCCTCATCACGGACCGGAAAAAAGACTTGATTCTTGTCGGCGGGTTCAACGTCTATCCCCGGGAGGTGGAAGACATCCTTTTCCAGCATCCGAAAGTCGCCATGGCCGCGGTGGTCGGCGTTTCAGATCCCAGAAGCGGGGAATCCGTAAAGGCCTATATTCAGCTCAAACCCGGCCAGACCGCCACCGATCAGGAAATCATGGAGTTTTGCCAAAAAAACATGGCGGGATACAAACGGCCGCATCAGATTGAATTCCGGGACGCTCTGCCGGTATCCCCCATTGGAAAAATCCTGCGCCGGGTGCTTCGGGACGAAGAAAAGGCCAAACAGTAGCCGTTCCTGACCAATTTCGCGGCCCCGTGAACTATACCGAAAGGGCGCTCAACAGCCGTTCATGGATGTTGTCGAAACCGCCGTTGGACATGATTAAAACCACGTCTTTGGGCCTTGTCGCATTGACCATAAAATCAATGATGGATTCGGTGTCCGGAAAATAATGGGCGTCCTTGCCGCGGCTTTTCAGATCCGCCACCAGTTGCCCGGAAGAAAATCGCACTCCTTCAGGAATCTTTGAGAGCAGCGGCGGTTCCCGGACGCAAATCAGATCCGCCAGATCAAAGGCGGAAGCGTACTGCCTCTGAAAGATGCTGCGCATGCTGGTGTTGGTCCGGGGTTCAAACACCGCGATCAGCCGGCCGCCGGAATAAAACGGCCGCACCGCCCGTATGGTTTCATAAACCGCGGTGGGATGATGGGCAAAGTCATCGATCACCGTCACCCCTTTGGCGACCCCCCTGACCTCCTGACGGCGTTTCACACCGTTATAGGTTTCAAGCGCCTTTTCAATGGTGTCATTGTCGACCCCCAGTTGACGCGCCGCGGCAATGGCGGACAGGGCGTTTAAGCAATTGTGTTCCCCCACCATTCGAGTCTTAAACATGCCGCAGGATTTTTCCCCGAAAACCACCTCAAACCGATTCCAGGGTGGGTCAACCGAGGATTTGCCGATCCGCCAGTCCG
The DNA here is from genome assembly GCA_964522535.1 of uncultured Desulfonema sp. Taxonomy (GTDB): domain Bacteria; phylum Desulfobacterota; class Desulfobacteria; order Desulfobacterales; family Desulfosalsimonadaceae; genus DYLE01. The sequence goes on along the minus strand of CAZFWD010000151.1, from coordinate 3,445 downwards.
ACGCGGCCTGCCTGCCGTAGCGCTGAAGGCGCATGTTCCGGCCCGCCACCAGTGCGTCGATGCACGCATCCCCGTCATAGGCGATCAGGGTGTTCTCCGGCCGAATGGTCGCGATAAACCGGTCAAAGGCGGTCTTCACCTGCGCCATATTCAAAAAGATATCCGCATGGTCAAACTCCACACTGGTCAGAATGGCGATGTGCGGATCGTAATGCAAAAACTTGGAGCGCTTGTCGAAAAAGGCGGTATCGTATTCATCCCCTTCGAGCACGACCACATCGCCCTTTCCCAGCCGGTAGTTGCCGTTAAAATTTTTAACAATCCCGCCGATCATAAAAGAGGGGTCAAGCCCGGCGACCATCAGGATCCAGGCCAGAATGGACGCGGTGGTGGTTTTGCCGTGGGTGCCGGCGACCAGCAGCGACTTTTTGCCGGCCACCACAAACCGGTTTAGCGCCTGGGGCATGGAGCAGTAGTTCAATCCCATCTCAAGCATGCGGACCGCCTCGGGGTTGTCCTTTCGAACCGCGTTTCCGACAACGACGAGATCCGGGCTGTAAGCCAGATGCTCCCCGTCAAACCCCTTCTGAATCTCAATCCCCCTGGCCTCCAAAAAGCTGCTCATGGGCGGATAGACGTTGTTGTCCGATCCGGTCACAGAAAACCCCAGTTCCTTGAGCATGCAGGCAAGCGCTCCCATGCCGGTGCCGCAGACCGCGATCAGATGCACCTTGGAAACCGTTTTCGGTATGTCATTTGCCATCAGGACCGACCGCTTTTATTTTTTTTGATTGAACCGGCTTTTTTGCGGCCCGGCTTTTTCACATAGGCCCGCCCTTCATCGGCCAGCTTCAAAAACACGGCTCCGGCCGCTGAAACGGTTTTTTCAATGTCCTGTTTGGTGTGGGCCGCGGAGATGAAAAGGGACTCAAACTGGGAAGGCGGCAGATAAACGCCCATAGAAAGCATCTTCCGGTAATAGCCTGAAAACAGATCCAGGTTGGCGGTCTTCGCGTTATCATAGTTTTGGACCGGCCGATCTGTGAAAAACACCCCCATCATCGAGCCCACGCGGTTGATGGCGACCTTTATTCCGGCATCCGCTGCGGCCCGGCCGATTCCTTCGGCCAGAGCGGATGACATCTTTTCCAAAGAGGCATAAAACCTCAGCTTTTTGAGCTGTTTTAAGGTCGCGATCCCCGCGGCCATGGCAATGGGGTTTCCGGACAGGGTGCCGGCCTGATAGACCGGGCCTTCCGGCGCAACCACGGACATAATTTTTTTCCGGCCGCCGTAGGCGCCCACCGGAAGCCCGCCGCCCACGATCTTGCCGAAGCAGGTGAGGTCCGGCGAAACGCCGTACAATCCCTGGGCTCCGCCATAGGCCACACGGAAACCGGTCATCACCTCGTCGAAAATCAACAGACTGCCGTATTGATCGGTCTGATCGCGCAGAATTTGAAGAAATCCTTCCCTGGGCGGAACCAGCCCCATATTCCCGGCGATCGGCTCCACAATCACCGCGGCGATCTTTTTCCCTTTCTTTTTCATCAGGGATACAAAGGCTTCCGCATCGTTATAGGGCAGGGAAAGGGTATCCTGAATCACCCCATTCGGCACCCCCGGGCTTCCGGCAATACCCAGGGTGGCGACCCCTGATCCGGCGGCGACCAGCAGCATATCCGAGTGCCCGTGGTAACAGCCGTCGAACTTGACGATGAGGTTCCTGCCGGTAAACCCCCTGGCAACCCGTATCGCGCTCATGGCGGCCTCGGTTCCGGAATTGACCATTCGAACCTTTTCCACGGAAGGCACCGCCGCGATAATCATCTCCGCCAGCTCGACCTCAAGAGCGGTGGGCGCGCCGAAGCCGGTGCCCCGCTCCAGGGCGCGCGAAATCGCCGAGATGACCGATGGATGGGCATGTCCTAAAATCATCGGCCCCCAGGAGCCCACATAATCGATGTATACGTTTGCGTCCGCGTCGATCAGCCGCGACCCCCTGCCCTTCTTGATGAACACCGGATCCGTGCCCACCGAGCGACAGGCGCGGACCGGGCTGTTGACCCCACCGGGAATCATCCGCCCGGCTTTCTTAAACAATGTCCGGGATACATTATATTTACGCATGGCAAAACCTTTCCGTTTCTGCTAAAATAATTTTAAAAGACGGTTTGGAGTAAAACGAAAGACACGATAACAAAGGGCGCACGCCAGGTCAAGCAGGGGTTTCACGCAAAGGCTCCCATCTCGGCTTTCCGGCGGCGGATTAAGGTGCGCAGACCGAAACAAATCGAGCAGTTTGCAAAATTGACCGCTTATATTCTGGGCCGAAGGCCGGATGAATTCGGACTTGTCCCAAATGCCGAAGGGTATTTCAGCATCAAGGAGTTTTTAAAAGCGGTCAATGAAACAGAGGGTTGGCGGCACATCCGCTCCAGCCATATCAATGAAATGCTGCTCGCTTCAACCGATCCGCCGTTTGAAATCCAGGAAAATAAAATCCGCGCCCACCAGCGCGACAGGCTTCCCCAGACCGCCTACTGCCAAGCCCCGCCCAAAATTCTCTACACCTTTGTCACGGAAAAATCATACCCGACGGTGATCAATGAGGGGGTTGCGCCGACATTCCATGCCTATGTGGTATGCGCCGTAGACCGGGACATGGCGGAAAGGATCGGAAAACGCCGGGACGCCCATCCGGTCATCCTCACGGTTCAGGTCAAAAAAGCAGCCGACGGCGGCGCTAAATTTTATCAGGCCGGCGAACAGATCTACCTGGCCGATTTTATCCCGCCGGACAGCTTCACCGGACCTCCCCTGCCGAAACCCGCGGACAAGGAAAAACGGCCGGAACCTGTTGAGGCATACAAGCAAAAAGCCCTGGCCGGAAGCTTCATGCTGTCTTCGAATAACTGGAAGACGGCAAAAAACGGCAAACAGAAAGGGGAACGGGAAGATTGGAAAAGAAACAAAAAACGGCTGCGAAAAGAAAAAAAGAAGCTGTGGCCGGTTTGATTTCAATTTCCGCATAAACCGGTCCAAAAAACCGTTTGACAACCCCTGATCAAGTTGTTAGGAAATTTTTCACATCTTCGAGCGCATGGGCCGTTAGCTCAACTAGGCAGAGCACCTGACTCTTAATCAGTAGGTTGTTGGTTCGATTCCAACACGGCCCACCAGACATATCGCGGGCAGGCGCTGTTACGCGTCTGTTCCGATCAGGGGTGGCAGCTTTGCCTGAGATTATACCCTTTGAACCTGATCTGGGTAATGCCAGCGAAGGGAAACGCGGAAGCGATCCGACAAAATTGAGCAAGGCTGTCCTTCATATGTGGGGACGGCCTTTTTTGTTTAAAAAGGTGGTTAAGTGATTAGGTGGTTAAGTGATTAGGTGGTTAAGTGATTAGGTGGTTAAGTGATTAGGTGGTTAAGTGATTAAGTG
>CAZFWD010000150.1:0-4463 GCA_964522535.1 uncultured Desulfonema sp. | reverse complement strand
GTAAAACTGGGCCAGCCCGTGCCGGAGTCAAACTTGTCTGTGGAGCTGAAAAGCGGTTCCCCGGAAACAATATCCACGTAAATCCCTTCAGCCTTGTGGTTCCAGTAGGCATTGTCAAACGGCGGCTCGGTTTTGTCCTGTCGGGTCACCTGGTACTGAAGCGGGGTCAGCCGCTGCCGAAGCGCCTTGTCTGAAAGGCGATGGTATGACGGCTGTGTTTCCCCGACCCTTGCTTCCGGCACATCCTTCCAGATGCTTTCAAGATACCTCTGCCTGCCCGAGCCTCGATGGTAAAGCCTGTAGCGGACGGGATTTTTTTTATAATAATCCTGGTGATATGCCTCTGCCGGGTAAAACGTTTCGTATTTGCGAATCTGTGTGACCACCGGCTTATTATACCGGCCGGATGCGCCAAGCGCCCGGATGGAGGCTTCGGCCTGCTGTTTCTGGGACTCATTATGATAAAATATGGCGGAACAATACTGCTCCCCCCGGTCCGCAAAGGATCCGCCCGAATCCGTGGGGTCGATCTCACGCCAGAACGCATCCAGAAGCTGTTGATAGGAGATCCGCTTCGAATCATAGGCGACCTCAACCGCCTCCAGGTGGCCGGTGGTGCCCGAGCATACCGCCTCATAGGTGGGGTTGTCGACATCGCCTCCGGTATACCCGGAAACCGCTTCAATCACCCCGTCCAGTTTTTCAAACGCCGCCTCCAGGCACCAGAAACAGCCGCCGGCAAAGGTGGCTTTTTCCAGGTTTTCAGAATAAACCCGCTTTGATCCGTTCATGGCCGACGCGTCCTTGGGTTTATCCGCGTTCCCGCATCCAGACATCCCTGTTATCATCATAACCACCACCATTGTTTGAATATTCATTTCCCCTCAAACCTTTTGCCTTGATTTTATAATGAATAAGATAAGACCGGTTTGGCCGGCTGCAATCAAAAAGGTGCGTTTTTTAAGCTCGGGGTTCAGAAAAGGTGAGGCGATTTCGGCGTCTTTTACGGCGGATCAGGATATTGACACGTCGTCTATGGCCGGAAAGAAAATATCGATTCGTGTTCCCTTGTCAATATCGCTGGAAACGTTTATTGCGCCGCCGTGGCCCTTGACAATGCCGTGGACGACAGCCAGGCCCAAACCCGCGCCCTTTGAAAAATCCTTGGATGAAAAGTAGGGGTCAAATATTCGAATTTTCACCGAGGGCGGCATGCCCGGGCCGGTGTCCTTGACCGAAAGCTTCACATAATCGCCCGGCTCCAGCCTGGGCTCCGCCTCAGGGCCGGAATCCTTGATACTCAGGTTTTCAAGAACAACCGTCAGGGTGCCCCCTTTCTTCGACATGGCTTCAACCGCGTTTTTCCACAGGTTGCCCAGGACCAGCCGAATCTGGTAGGCACTGGCTTGAACCGGCCGGCAGGCTCTCTGTATTTCTGTTTTGATTTCAATATGTTCAGGAATGGATGCGGCCAACTCGGAAACAGCCTCCGCGATAATGGTGGAAAGAAAAACCGGCTTCATGTCTTCCTCCGAGGCCTGACTGAAATACATAAGCTGCCCCACCATATCCTTTGCCCGCAGACCTGCGGTTTCGATTTTTTCGATCAGGCTGTGGATTGGACTATCCTGAGGAATTTTAAGCCTTGCCAGTTCCGCGCTGCCGAGCATGATGGATAATATATTATTGAAATTATGAGAAATACCTGCAGTCAAAGTACAGATAGCTTCCATTTTTCGGGCTTCACGAAGCCGCTCCTCGTGCTGCCTGCGAAGGGTGATGTCCCTTACGAGGGTCAGGACAAACCGCTTTCCCCGGTACTGAATCAGGCTTGCACTGATCTCCACCGGAAAGGTGCGGCCGTCCTTTCGCTGATGCCTGGATTCAAAAACCAGGGGTTTTCGGGGATCGCTGTCCAGCCAGGCCCGAATCCGCTCATCATGCTGAAAGTAATCCGGATCAATATCCATCACCGTCATCTGTAAAAGCGTATCCCGGTCGTAGCCGAGCCGTTCGCAGGCCATCGGATTGACTACATGAAAACGGCCTTTCATGTCGTTTACAAAAACCGCGTCCCCGGCCTGCTCCACAACCGAACGGAAGGTTTCCTCGTTTTCACGAAGCGCGGCCTCGGCCTGCATGCGAATTTTAATGTCCTCTTTAAGACTTGCGTTTACCTCGGATAGTTTCCGGCTGTCCTGCTCGATTCGGTCCACCATGCGGTCAAACTCGCGGGCAAGGACTCCGATCTCGTCCTTTCGCTTCATACCCATGCGTTTTGAAAAATCCGGGCGCTGTTCAATGGAAAGGGCATGGCGGATGAGCCTGGCAACCGGGTTTAAAACCGCGAACTTAATTCCAAACAGCAAGACCAGCAGGATCAGTAGGCCGGCAATGACAAGCGAATAGAACCCTTCCCGAACCATTTGATTGCCCTTGGCCACGATCTCCCTGGAAAAATTCGTGCGAAGCAACAGCGCCGCATTCCCGTTAAGGTCCGGAATAACGGCGTAGACGTTTAAACGCTGTGAATCCACCGGATCCACCGAATAGGGATCGCCCTGGCTGACCCGTTCCACGATGCCCTCAATTTCTGGGGGAAGCGGGTTTGTGTTCAGAGGAATAAGGGAAAAATCCACATGGGTCTGGGCCATCAGGTCGCTGATGCGGTTTTCATCAATCAGCCGTCCCATGATGAAAATCCCTGCCGGCGGCCCGCTGTGATCGCTTCTCAAAATCGGGCATGCGGCGATCATCATAGGCCCGATTTGGGTTGTCAGCACCCCCTTAACCCCGGATGAAACTGAATCGCCGCTGTCTATAAGACCGCAAAAGGGATGACCTGGAAAACCCCTGGAATCCGTCAGCACCTGGGGGCTTAGAAAGGTTTCCGTATTTAAATCATAGACCTTTCCCCAGACCAGGCTTCCCGTGCTGTCGCAGATGTGGATGAGGTTGAGGTTGTTGTCGGCGAAGATGGTCGAAGGCAGGTTTGACGCGATATAGCTTTCCGACCGGGATGACATAAAGGCGTAGGTATCATCCCAGGCCGCCCAGTCCCTGCATATCAGCTTCAAGTGATCGATTTCATTATTAAAGGCATCGATCACACGGCGGGTGTTGGTTGCGGCATACTCCTGTTCCAGGGATAAAAACTCGGGCAGAATGATGCGCTGCTGGACATAATATTCAGCGATCCCGAAGCCCATCACTGCGCACAGCAGGATGATTCCGATTTTGGTCTGTATGGACATGACACCCCCGCAGGGTGAGTCTGCAACTTTTATACCATTTTTATAAAAATACCGTAAGTTATGAGATTGCAGGATTTCTTGGGGGTGTAGGGGTTGGAATGAATCCTTTCGGGTCTGCCAGAACCTTGTTTTTGACAATTTTTGTCAGAAATTTGGCATTATTTGGCACAGCAATAAAAAATAAGGTCTTCTTGCGCAATCATTCGGCCGGGTTTGCCACAAAGGCGGTACCCGGCCGAAAAAAAAATAGTTCAGGGGCGGGCGCTATGTCTGGGAGGAGATATCTCCGGATTCAATCAACCGGCCGAGACCGGTGGAGAGCTTTAAGGCCTGGGTGTGATCAATCTTTCGAAGCGGGCTTCCGGAAAGAAAATCAAAGGTGGTTTCCTCTAACAAAAGGGAAGGATTTTTCCGGCACAAAAAGTATAAAAACCCTCGAAACGAGGCCAGGCTATTGGGAAGCACCTTGATCGGGAAATCCGAAAAGGCGATCTGGTCGATGCCGCAGACCACGGGGCGCTTCACGGACTCGATGAACACCAGCAGGGCGTTTTTCTCCGCAGTGCCGTCGGTTTCGGCATAGGCGGCCAGCGCAAAAATCCGTTCATAGGGAGCCACCCCCTCGGACCCGGCGGGACCGGCGGTCTTCAGTTTTAATCCATTGGGAGCACCGGTCATCGCTCCGATCACCACCGGAGAAAACCGGTCTTCCGGCTTCTGAAGCAGGGGAATGACCACAACCCGGGGTTCGGGCCGTCCGGTCTCCGCCTTCAGGGTTTCGCGTTTAACAGCAGGCGCCGGCCGGGCCGGCTCTGCGGCGCTCTCCTGCGGCTCAATTTCGCAAAGCGCCCCAGCGGATTCAATGGCGCGGACGTATTTCTTTGCGGTTTCAAGATCGATATCCTTTTTAATCACCGCATGCCCGCGCTGAAACAGCATATCCATCTGGGCGGCGGGCGCCTTAAACATCGCGGCCATCCGCTGCTTGACCGCATCAAGGCTTTCTCCCTGCCTCACCCCTCCCGACAAAACCACCCGGTATCTGTTTTCCGTCATTTTTTCTCTCTCGAATGGGTTGCGCGTAAATGCCGGTATGCACGCCACGCCCCTTTTCAGGCATACCGATGCGCGGGTATCAACTCAGACGCATTATGGATTTTATCATATAGCGGATACGCTCTTCTTCGTCAAGCGGGAAAGGAAAAAGGC
>CAZFWD010000149.1:0-4693 GCA_964522535.1 uncultured Desulfonema sp. | reverse complement strand
CCATGCTTTTTTTCGGCCTGATCATCGCTGAGCTGGGGCTTGTGTTTTATCTTTCCGCCCGAGTGCAGCGGATTCAAGCATCAACGGCCACCAGCCTGTTTGTTCTGTATGCGGCGCTAAACGGTGTAACCCTTTCTTTTATCTTTCTAGCCTATACCGGAGCGTCCATTGTTTCTACGTTTTTTATCTGCGCAGCGACCTTTGTGGCCTGCAGCGTGTACGGCATGGTAACCAAGCGCGACCTGACCTCCCTTGGCGGGTTCATGGCCATGGGCTTGATCGGGATTATCATCGCATCCCTGGTTAATCTTTTTATCCGCAGCGCCGCGATGACCATGATCATCAGCTATATCGGGGTCCTGGTCTTTGTCGGGTTGACCGCCTACGACACCCAGAAGCTGAAGCACATGGCGCTTACCCAGCCGGCGGGTATCGATGTCGGTGTGATCCGGAAAGGTGCCATCCTCGGCGCCCTTTCCTTATACCTTGATTTTATTAACCTGTTTATCATGCTGCTGCATATCCTGGGCAACCGGAGATAAATTCAGGCGTATAGGTGGAAGGCTGAAGGTGATTTAAAAACGATTATCAGATGCCGAGCTTGTTTTTAACCACATCGGCGATCTCCATGCAGTAGCGCCGGGTGTCATCCGCATCAGGCCCTTCCACCATCACCCGGCAGAGGGGCTGGGTTCCCGAGTAGCGCACCAGTACCCTGCCCTTCTTGCCCAGGCGCTTCTTGATCCTTTCAACCGCTTGGAATATTTCCGGAAACTGCTGAATCTCTTTTTTTTCCGCAACCGTCACGTTGGTTAAGACCTGGGGATAGACCGGCATGATCCTCACAAGCGCCGAAAGGGGTTGGGAAGCCGCCCGCACCGCACGGATCAACTGCAGGGCGGTGAGAATCCCATCCCCCGAGGTGTGATGCTCAAGAAAAATCATATGCCCGGAGTCCTCCCCTCCGAGAACGGCCTTTCGCCGAATCATTTCCTTCAGGACATGCCGGTCCCCCACATCCGTGATGATATGGGCGATCCCCATTTTCGACAGCGCCTGATGCAGTCCCAGGTTGCTCATGACCGTGCTGACCACCAGGTTGTTTTTCAGCCGGTTTTTGTCCTTTAAATGCCTTGCGATCACCGTCAGCATCTGATCCCCGGTGACGGTTTTTCCGTTTTCATCCACGGCGATCAGCCGGTCCCCGTCGCCGTCGAACGCAAGCCCGATATCCGCCTTTTTTTCCACAACGGTTTTCGCCAGGGTTTCGGTATGCTGGGACCCGCACTGATCATTGATGTTTTTTCCGTTTGGCGAGGCAAACAGGGTGTCGATATCCGCTCCCAGATCGGAAAAAATCTGCGGGGCCACACCGTACGTGGCGCCGTTTGCGCAGTCTAAAACCAGCCTGAAACCTTTTAGCGAATACCCTTGGGGCAGGGTCTGTTTTAAAAATCTTGCGTATTTTTCCTCCGGCGCGTCGATATGGTGTATTCGGCCGATTGTTTTCGCGCCCGTTCTGGGGAGACCGGATTCCAGCGAAATAAGCTTCTCGATGCGTTGCTCCACCCGATCGGAGAGTTTAAACCCCTTGTCATTAAAGATTTTAATCCCGTTGTCCGGATAGGGGTTATGGGAGGCGGAGATCATCACTCCCGCGTCAAAGCCTTCGGAAACGGTCAAAAACGCGATCCCGGGGGTGGGTATGACGCCGGCGAGAAATGCCTCGCCGCCCGAGGCGCAGATCCCGGAACAGATCGCGGACCCAATCATGTCGCAGGAGATCCGGGTATCCCATCCGATCACAACCCGGACCCCGTTTGAATTTTTTCGTAAAGCAGATACAATGGCGCGCCCCAGTTTAAGGGCTACCTCGGGTATGATGGGGTATTGATTGGCGACCCCGCGAATCCCGTCCGTACCAAACAACCGGCTTTCCATTCATTCACCCCTGATTTTTTTCAATGCGGGCACCGCCGCCACCGCCTGCCCAACAAGCCGGTCCACGATTTTTTTCAGCCATTCGCTTCCGATGGATTTCTGATCCGAATCAAGTCCTCGAATGACTTGAAGGTAATCCCGGCCCCATGTCTGAATTCCCGCGGATACGGAATCCAGAAAGGTATTCCTCAACAAAGTGTCGCCGTCCTCATTGCGGTTGGAAGATAGGATGCCTTCCACCTCCGGCCATCTGCAAGCCAGCTCCTCCCTCTGGCATTTATCGATAAAAGCGCTGAGCTGGTTTATCCGTTCGTCAATGGCCAGGGTCAAGGTGAAAAAAAGCCCCTCAAGCAGGGGCATGGGAAAGCTGTCGGACACGAAGCAGGAACGCACATGCCGATACCATTGCATCAGGGCCATCAGGTTGCCGATATAGATCAGGTTGTTGAGCACCGTGCGTTTCAGGTTCCGATAGATGCCCGGGGTATAGGCGACATTGCCTTCCTTTTGCGCGCCCCCGAATATGAGGCGGTTGGGCCGAAGTTCGTCGCACCTGCAAATGGTGCCCGCGGCAACGGTCACACCGAAACCCAGACGGGCGGGCCCCACAAGCCCCCCCTGGCCGCCTAAAAAGATGGGCGGCTGGTTCAGCATCACCCCGGCGGGAACATCCCCGATGAGCGATGGCGTGGCCTTGTCCTGCTGAGGGGTGAAATTAAAATGGATGTAGGCGCTCCCCACCTCGCTGTGATTTTTGCTGCCGGTTCCGCCGCTCATCAGGCAGTCGCAGAAGTTGATCAGGCTTCCCAGGGTGACATAGGGAAAAAGGATGGTCTGTTTCAACCCGACGCTGTGGGCGGCAGCAGCGTTTTCCTCCAGGATGCATCCCTCCCGCACATGGGCGCAGGACCCGAGGCGGACGTTTTCCAGAAACACGGACCCCGAAAAATAACCGCCGCTCAGTCGAACCTGGGGGCCGATATAACAGTTTTCAATGGTGGCCGGGGCTTCATGCCCCAGAATCGATCCGTTGTGGATCAGGGTCCGTTCCCCCAAGATCCGGCATCCGGCATGCACCACCACCCGGTCTCCGGAGATCCGGTCTGGGTCCACCTCGGGACCGATCTCAACGGATTCAGGAGCCGGAAGACAAACCCCCTTTTTGATCAGAATTTTTTTGATGTCCATATTCTTTACCGCCATCGCGACTCCATGTGTCGGAATTGACTATCACAAGGCCGATCCGATATCAACTTGTCAGCGATCAACCCCTCTGGTATAATTTATTTGGTTTTTTTAGCCTTCTCTATCAGGAAATACATGCTATGGCAAACACAACCCGATACCGGCTGCTGACACGGGGCGACCTGGACGGACTGGTCTGCGCGGTCCTGATCAAATACCTCGGCATGATTGATGAAATAAAACTCATCGACCACCCCAACACCATGCAGGAGCGCGGGGTTCGCGTCAGCGACCGGGATATCACCACCAACCTGCCCTATGTGCCCGGGGTACACCTGGCCATCGATCACCATATCTCCGAAAAGATGCGCAATAAGGAAAATCCCCGCCACATTATCGATCCGGAGGCGCCTTCCGCCGCCCGGGTGGTTTATCATTATTTTGGCGGCGCGAAGCGGTTTCCGGAATTCTTTGATGAAATGATGACCGCCGTGGACAAGGCGGATTCCGGGCAGTTTACCATCGATGACGTGCTGCATCCGGCCGGATGGCCGCTTTTGAACTTTCTGGTGGATCAGCGGACAGGGATAGAGCAATGGGGAAGCTTTAAAACCACCGAAGAACGGTTCAAGCTTGATCTGATCGATTGCTGTATGAGGATGCGGATTGATGAGATCCTGGGCCTTCCGGAGGTCAGGCAACGCGCCGCGGTGTACTTTCAATATGAAAAGCGGTATCAACAGCTGATCAAGGGCTCGGCGGCGGTTCGCCGCAACATCGTTGTGCTGGATTTCCGGCAAATCGAGCGGGCCTATCCGGGGAACCGGTTTGTTGTGTATGCCCTTTATCCCCAGTGCAACCTGTCCATTTTGATTCGAATCGACCCGAAAAACAAAAAAACCGTTTTTTCCGTGGGAAAATCGATCATCAACCGCACTTCCGCGGTTAATGTGGGTGAGATCATGCTCTCATACGGCGGCGGCGGTCACCGGGCCGCAGGCGCCTGCCATGTCGCGTCTGCCGATGCGGATCAAACTTTAGTTGAGCTTTTAAAAAACCTTGCGAATGCTCGCCAGGCTTCACCATTGCCATAAGGAGGTTTTTGAACATGCGAAATCAAAATCCGACGTCCTTGCCTGAATGGAAAAAACTCACCGCCCTGGCCAGGACCATGGCTCTGCCGAAAAATCATTTAAGAAACCTTTTAAAACAGAAGCACCGGCTTGAAGAATTTTCTTTAGACGGCGGGGGTCTGTTTTTTGATTTTTCACGTCAGCACCTCAATGATCGAGTTTTAGGCCTTCTGCTGGAGCTCGCCAAAAAAAGAAAGTTAAAGCAAAACTTTAAGAAAATGACGGCGGGCAAACATGTCAACCTCACGGAAAACCGGGCGGCCCTTCACACGGCGACCCGAAGCTTCAGCAAGGAGCCGGTACGCGAGGCCGGAAGGGACATCATGCCGGACATCATCCGGATTCGGAAAAAAATGAAAAAATTTTCAAAAGAGGTGCATTCCGGAAAAATCACCGGTTCCACCGGCCTGCCGTTTAAGGATGTCGTGGTGATC
>CAZFWD010000148.1:0-2585 GCA_964522535.1 uncultured Desulfonema sp. | reverse complement strand
GAAAGCCCGGCCCGGCAGGCCTCGTACATCCCGGTGGACAGCGCGGACCCCGATATTCAAAACATCATCGCTCAACACCCCGGGCTCTTTCAGACCGATGCGAAACCGGCCAGGATCGCCCGGGAGCGGTTTACCGAACTTTCCGCAGCGGAGCGGCATCGGCTGCGAAGGCCGGATATCAGGGGGGTTGCCCTTGCCGCCGGCGGCCTGGTCTGCATCATCCTCCTCAACCTGTTTGTCGAATTCGGGCAGGTCATGATCATGGAATACGCCGGACAGATGATGATGCACGACCTGCGCATGGCCCTGTTTACGCATATTCAGAGGCTCTCCATTCGGTTTTTCACGAGAAACCCGGTGGGCCGTCTGGTCACGCGGGTGGCCAACGACGTGCAGAACATGCATGAAATGTTTACCTCCGTGCTGGTATTCAGCTTAAAGGATATTTTTCTGCTTTTGGGCATCACCGCCATCCTATTCGCCATTGACTGGCAGCTCTCCCTCGTGGTGTACGCCGTGCTGCCGGTGGTACTCTATGCCTCCTTTAAATTCGCCGGGGCCGCCCGGGAGGCCTTTCGAACCCTGCGGATCAAGGCCGCGGAAATCAATATCCGGTTTTCCGAAACCATCGGCGGGATTGACGTGATTCAGCTGTTCGGCCGGGAGAAAAAAAACCTTCGAAAGTTTGAACGGATCAACCATGAAAACTTTCTGGCCGGCATGCAGCAGATCACGGTTTTCGCCCTGTTCATGCCGTTTGTGGAGCTGATGAGCGCGCTGGTGCTTGCGCTGGTTATCTTCTACGGCGGCGGCAGTTTTATTTCCCACCGCATCAGCCTGGGCACCCTGGTTCTTTTCATCTTCTACCTGAGAATGTTCTTTGCGCCGATTCGGGATATCGCCGAAAAATACAACATCACGCTAAACGCATTGTCCTCGGCGGAACGGATATTTTTGATTCTGGAAGATACGGACCTGCTGCCGCAGCCGAAGATTCAGGCTTCGATGCCCGTTCCCAAAAGCATTCAAAGCCTCCGGTTTGATCATGTCAGCTTCTCCTACCTGCCGGGCGAACCCGTGTTAACGGATATCTCATTTACGGTCGCGGCCGGCGAAACCCTGGCCATTGTCGGCCCCACCGGCGCCGGCAAAACATCCCTGGCCGGCCTGATGATCCGTTTTTATGATCCGGATTCCGGCCAAATTCTGATCAACCGGACCGATATTCAAAACCTCCGCCCGTCGGACCTGCGCGCCATGACCGCGATGGTCATGCAGGACCCGTTTTTGTTCTCCGGCAGCATCAGAGACAATATTTTCAGCAAAAACCATTTCTCGGATCAGGCGGAAATAAACCGCATTCTGGAAGCCTCCCACTGCGGTTCCTTTATCGAACGGCTTCCCGGCGGCATTGATTCTGTCCTGTCCGGCGGAGGATCTTCCCTGTCCAGCGGCCAGCGGCAGCTGATCTGCATCGCCAGGGCCATGGCCGCAAGCCCCGAGCTGATCATCTTTGACGAGGCGACCTCCTACATTGATTCGGAAACCGAGCAAAAAATACAAAACGCCCTGACCAACCTCATGAAGGGCAGGACCGCCGTCATCATCGCGCACCGTCTCAGCACCGCCCGAGTGGCCGACCGGATCCTGGTGATGGACAACGGAAGGATCGTTGAAACCGGTTCGCACGACGCGCTGATGAAAAATAAAGGGCTCTATTTTCATCTGAATCAATTCTGAGGATAACACCCGCCCATGCTGCAAACCACAAAATTTTTCTTGGGCATCCGGTGGGATTGGGTTGTAAAAACAAAGTAAGGCCTGTTTATAAAAAACAGGTATAACGTGTATAAATATTTGAAAATATTGGAATAAAAATATATTGACAGAACGGCGGCGTTGGTGCTTATGTGGATGTTCAAACAAATATGGCATTTAACCATAACAGGCGATATAGTCATATATTGTTGCAATATTTTTTATCGACCTTAAACCAAGGAGGGATCACAAATGTCTAAAAATCTGTTTAGACTGCTGCTGGCAGGGCTGTTGATCACATCGGTTTGTTTCATCGGCGCATGCGGTTCCGAGGAACCCGCGCAACCCCCTGAAACGGCAACAGAGGCAATGCCCGCCGCCGAGGGGGAGGAAACCGGCATGTTTGATACCGGCGAAGCCGAAGGGCTCGTTGAGGAAGCGGTTGAAGAGATGACTGAAACCGCTGAACAAGCCACTGAAGCGGTTGAGGAAGCGGTTGAACAGGCTAGGGAAGCCACTGAAGACGCTGCTGAGGAAGCCACCGAGGCTGTTGAGGAAGCCGCCGAGGAGGCCACCGAAACTGTAGAAGAAGCGGAAGAGAATGCTGAAACAGCCATTGAAGGGGCTTTTGAACAAGCGACGGAAACCGCCCAGGGCGCTCTGATCGGAACCGTTGAAGAAGATAACTGAAGAAGCAGCGGAAACCGACGTTCAGCCTGAATTCGGTATGAGGGCGTTCAAAATTCTGTGTCAGTTAACCGAAAGCTGATATAGGTACCAGCAAAAAAAGGAGAACTGACATGATGAAACAAAACACAGGATTTGAT
>CAZFWD010000147.1:0-8622 GCA_964522535.1 uncultured Desulfonema sp. | reverse complement strand
AGTTCCGGGAATCTCTCTCGGACGGCCCGGCACAGGGTGGTTTTGCCGGCGCCGGAGGGTGCGGAGAGGATCAGAAGACGGCCGCGGGGAAGGACCTGTTTCCCGCCTTGAATCGGCGGCCGGTTTGGGTTGTTCGGTATCAATTTTATTTTCCGCCCAGCATCGCATACCGCTGGGATATGGTCTCCGCCTGAATGGCGGAAAGCACGATATGGTTGTTCTTCATCACGATAACCGCGCGGGTGCGGCGCCCGTGGGTGGCGTCGATAAGCCTTCTTTCCTGCTTGGCCTCATCCCGAAGCCGCTTTATCGGTGCGGAATCGGGTGAGATGATGGCCAGGACGTCATCCGCCACTACGCTGCTGCCGAACCCGATATTTAACAGATTATATGCCATGCCGGGATCTCCTGTTCTTTGATGGTGTGAGCCGTCAGGATCATCAATCCTACTCCACGCCTACTCCACGTTTTGAATCTGTTCCCTCATTTTTTCAATCTCGGTCTTTGCGGAAACGATCGTATGGGAGATTTCGGCATCGCAGGCCTTGTTTCCCATAGTATTGAATTCCCGAATGAATTCCTGAAGCAGGAAGTTGATGGGCCTGCCGGCGGGGGCCTCTGCTTCCATGAGCTGGCGCAGCTGAGCCAGATGGCTTCTGGCCCTTACGATCTCCTCGGAGATGTCGCTCTTGTCGGCCAAAAACGCCGCCTCTTGGGCGATGCGGCCGGGATCCAGGTCCACCATGCCGAGGGTGAGTTCATTGATCCGCGCTTTGAGTTTTTCCTGGTAATGCCGCAGCAGGCCCTCGGTATTTTTTTCAATCCGGCGGATGCAATCCTCGATAAAGGCGAGTCGCTGTTTCAGGTCTGCTGAAATGGCGTTGCCCTCGTTGACCCGCATTGTCTCAAAATCACCAAGCGCCTGCGTCAGGCATTCATTCACCACCGGCCAGGCGGCATCCAGGTCTGTTTTGGCTTCGGCGGGCTCAATGATCCCGGATTTTTCAGCTAAAACGGAAAACGGAATGTCTAGGTTCGGGTTGATGCTGTTTTTTAACCGGACCAGGGTGTCGTAATAGGCGGTCGCCATCTGTTCATTGACGGTAAAGGCATCGGCGTTTTCGCCGACCGGCAGAATGGTTATTCTGATCTCCACGCGCCCTCGGGTGGTCTGGTTGGATATGATCCGTCGCACATCTTCTTCAAATTCCCTGTAGGCCGTCGGTATCCGTATCACGATATCAAGGGATCGGCTGTTGTAGCCTCTGATTTCCGTATTTACCGAAAGTTCCGTTGTGGACAGCGCTTTTTCCGCAAAAGCGGTCATGCTTTTGATCATTGGAATGCCTTTGAGCCTTTTGGGGGTCCGGGGTATGCTTTCATGTCCAGCCGATATTTTCTCCGCACGCGACGAAGGAATTCAAGGATGTCTTTTTTCGTATAATCCGGATAGGTCCAGGGCAGGGATTGAAACCCGCCGTTCTGGTAGATAAGGGTCAGATCCGCGTATATGTTGTTTCCCACACAGATGCGGTGGGCGGCGTTTTTGCCTGTGGCCAGAACGAACCGTTCACAAATCAGGTATCCCGGATCAATATTGACGCGACGGTTGCGGTTTAAAGCGAATTCGTGTTCCACGCGATTGGTTTCGGTCTTGATGGTTGAGAGATGATCCTGGGAAACAAGGGTTTTAAACGCCATCATTCTTCGAATCAGGCCGGCCCCCATTTCGGGGGTGTAGTAATCGGTCAGGTCAAAGGGAAACCACGGGCTGATCAGATCGATGTCGCCGAACGCCCCGCAAAGCCGTTTTGACACCGGATGGATCAGATCCTTATCGTTTGTGAAGATACCGATGACCAGCTTGGCCGGGCTTGGCGGTTTGGGAAGACTCATGAAATTTTGAAACGGCCTGTTTTTTCCCTTGTTGTCCGCGGCATGACCCTTCCACCGTCATTTATCCATGGGTTTTGCTTCCTCGGGGAGCATCACGGGGATATCGTCACGGATTTCATACAGCAGCTTGCAGGCATCACAGATCAGTCCGTTTTTTTCTTCGTTTAAGCGAAGTTCGCCTTTGCATATCGGACAGACCAGGATACCCAGCAGTTCCTGGCTAACGGCCATGATTTTTTTCTCCTTTGTTTAAAATTCGCTTTTCAAGAATATTCAAGACCGCCCGGATTATGGCATAAGGCCTGATTATGACACAAGGATGGTACGCCCGGCAGGATTCGAACCTGCGATTTTCAGCTCCGGAGGCTGATGCCCTATCCCCTGGGCCACGGGCGCACATAATAAATTTTTAAATAATCCGGTTTCATTAGTCAAGAATGAAATACCATCAGTTGCATGACCGATCGCCGATTTTCATCTCCGCCAGCGCCTCCTTGGCCTCCCCCACCACATACAGGGAACCGGCGATACAGACCGCGGCATTCCCGTCGGCGGCGGCAAGGGCGTGCCGGACCGCTTCCTTGACATCCTCTATTCGGATCCGGTCCACCGGTATGGTTTTCAGTGCTTTATCTAGGATCGCCGTGGGCAGGCCGCGGTCGATCCTGGGTCGGGTCAGGATAAACTGATTGCAGACCGGTGCCAACGCCCGCAGCATCGCCGCATAGGGCTTGTCATCCAGAATGCCGACCACCAGAATAATGGTCCGGCCGGCCATCTCCGATTTTAAAAATTTGGCCAGCAGCCGCGCCCCCGACAGGTTGTGAGCGCCGTCGATAATAATGACCGGGGGGCCGGGCAGGATTTCAATCCTTCCCGGCCACCGGTATGTTTCAAGCCCTTTTCGAATGGCGTTCAATTCAAGGGGGAGGTTTTTGCGCAATAACACCTCACATGCCGCCAGAACCACCGCGGCGTTTTCCACCTGATAGCTTCCCAGAAGCGCGGTTTTCATGTTTTTCCATTGATGATCCATGCCGGTGTAGGAGAAGCCGCCGTTACCGTTTCTGCGCACCCGGAAGTGCTTACCCAGACGATACAGCGGCGCTGATTTTTTAGAAGCAAGGGCTTCCAATACATCGGTGGCGGCCTTTTGTCTCGCCCCGGTGACGACCGGGGTGTTTTTTTTGATGATCCCTCCCTTTTCCCGGGCGATTTGGGCGATGGTGTTGCCGAGGTAAAAACAATGCTCCAGGGAGATGTTGGAGATGACGGAGACCTCGGGACGGATGATATTGGTGGCGTCCAACCTTCCCCCCATGCCGGTCTCAATAACCGCCCAGTCCACCTGGGCTTTTTTGAAAATATCAAATGCCATGGCGGTGGTGTACTCAAAAAAGGTCGGTTCGCGGGTTCCGGCGTGGGCGGCCTTGACCGCTTTATAGGCATCCACCACCGTATCATCGGTAACCTCGATATTATTGATGCGAATGCGCTCATTGAAACGGACCAGGTGGGGGGAGGTGTAGAGCCCGACCCGGTACCCGGCTTCACAAAGAATGGTGGAGAGCGCCGAAGCGATGGAGCCTTTTCCGTTTGAGCCGGCGATATGGATGCAGGAGAATTGTTTTTCGGGGTGATCCAGCCGGCCCAGGATGCTTTTGATGACATCCAGCCCCAGCTTGATGCCGAACCGCCGAAGGCTGAACATCTCATTTAGGTATTTGTCGTAATTGTTTTTATTTGTCATCGAGAAAATCAAAAAACCCGGCCGAAGGGTTGTGCATTCCGACCGGGTTTTTAAGGCCAACCTTGTTTTCAGCCCAGAGGCTGTTTTAGTAACTGCGGTAACGCATGTTCCTTTTTGAATCGGCAATGCGCTGGCGCCGCTGCGCTTCCCGTTTTTTTCGCTGCCGGTATTCGCTCGGCTTTTCATAGCTTTTTTTTAGCTTCAGCCGTTTGAACAGACCGTCGTTCTGGATCTTTTTTTTAAGGATCCGCATCGCCTTTTCAATGTCATTGTCATCGACCCTGACAGTAATTTCCTTCAAATATGTCGCCCCCTTTGCAAAAAAAATTGAAATCCATAAAAATTTAAATTTTTAATATATGGAGCGTAAAAAATTTTTTCAAGCAAAAAATGATATCATCAAAAAAAATCAAAAAAAATTTGACAAGCCATATTTGATGATGCTAATTCATTTTGCTTACATTATATGGGAACCAAGTCATCGCGGTTTGTGTGGAGGGTGGTCGCATGGTCAGTATCGATACGTCACTTGTGGTTCAGATCGTCAATTTTCTTTTTTTGATATGGGCGTTGAACCGTGTCTTGTATAAGCCGATTCGGAGCATTCTCGTTCAGAGAAGGCAGAAGGCGCTGGGTCTTGAGGAAGGCGCCAGCCGGTTTGAGCAGGAGGCCCAGGAGAAGGACCTGGCTTTGACGGCCGGGTTGAGGCAGGCCCGGGAGAAAGGGCTCGCGGAACAGGCGGTCTTCGAGCAGGAAGCCCGGGACCAGGAGAAGAAACTGATCGAGAAAATCAATGAAAAAGCCCGCACGGACTTGGCCCAGATCCGGGACCGGGTGGTGCAGGAAACCGAGGCGGCTCGGGCCGCCCTGTTGCAGGAAATCGACACCTTTGCGGATGACATAAGCCGGAAAATACTGGGGAGGGCTGTTTAATGAGGGCATTTACGCGAATCAGGGGCTGGTATCCTTTGATTCTTTTAAGTTTTGCCATTATCGGGGTGGTGACCGTCGGATATGTCTTTGCGTCGTCCGAGGGGGAGCATGCCGGCGGCGGCTGGGTCGCCACCGATACCTATCGCATGCTTAATTTTTTAGTGCTTGCCGGGTTTCTTTATTTTGTTTTAAGAAAGCCGGCTTCTCAGTTTCTGGGGGACCGCATCAAGGGGATTCAGGCGCAGCTCAAGGAACTGGAATTAAAAAAGGTGGAGGCTGAAAAAAGACTTGCCCACTACAATGACCGGCTCTCCACTTTAAGCCGGGAGGCTGAAAAAATCGTGGCGCAATACCGAACCCAGGGCGAAGCCGCCCGGGCGAGAATCATCGCCGAGGCGGAGTCCGCCGCCGCCAAGCTGGAGGACCAGGCCCGGCGCAATATCGAACAGGAGTTTAAAAAGGCCAGAAGTCTTCTGGAAGCCGAGGTGCTTGAAAAAGCCATTGCCAAGGCCCAGGAGCGGTTGAGTAAAGGCATAACCGAAGCGGATCAGGACCGGCTGGTGGAAGAATATTTACAGAAGGTGGTGACAAGGTGAGAAGTTCGGCGATTGCAAGACGGTATGCAAAGGCGTTGATTCTGATCGGCCGAGAGGACGGCCGGGCGGAGGATTACCGGAGGGAGCTGGATGCGTTTGTCGGTTTGCTGGACAGGGAGAAGGCGCTTGCCCAGGCCGTCAGCAACCCCCTCTACAACGCGAAGGACCGCCGGAATGTTTTACAGGCGGTTCTTGAGCGGCTTGGCCTGTCACGCGTCATCAACGCGTTTTTGCTGCTGCTGTTTGACAAGGGGCGCCTGGGTTTTTTAAATGACATCAGGGATTATTATAACCGGCTTGCGGATGAATTAAAGGGTATTGTTCGAGCGGATCTGGTTTCAGCGGTTAAGCTGTCGGATCTGACCTTTGAACAGATTCAAACCGCCCTGTCCAAGATGACCGGAAAACAGGTGGTGCTGGAGGCCAGACAGGATCCCGGTTTGATCGGCGGGGTGGTGACCCGGATCGGCGATTTTGTGCTGGATGGCAGCATTCGAACGCAACTGAGAAACATGAGAGAATCATTAAAAAGGGGTGAGGGTGTCTAATGGAAATTAAAGCTGAAGAGATAAGCCAGATCATCAAGGAGCAGATTCAGGACTTCGATAAGAAGGTGGAGCTCTCTGAAACCGGTGTGGTCCTTTCCGTGGGGGATGGAATCGCTCGCGTGTACGGGCTTGAGAAGGTTCAGGCGCTGGAGCTTGTCGAGTTTCCCAATGGAGTCCTCGGGCTTGCCATGAACCTTGAGGAGGACAATGTGGGTGTCGCCGTTATGGGCGAGGACTTTCACATCAAGGAAGGGGATATTGTCAAGCGAACCGGCCGTATTGCCGAGGTCCCGGTGGGCGAGGCTGTTTTGGGGCGCGTGCTGACCGCCACCGGTGAGCCTCTGGACGGAAAGGGGCCCGTGGAAACCAATGAGACCAGACGTATTGAAATGGTCGCCCCCGGTGTTATCGCCCGAAAGAGCGTTCATGAGCCCTGTTACACCGGGCTGAAGGCCATCGACGCCATGACCCCGGTCGGCCGGGGCCAGCGGGAGCTGATTATCGGAGACCGCCAGATCGGGAAAACCGCCATCGCGGTGGACGCGATTATCGCTCAGAAGAATACCGACATCTATTGTATCTATGTGGCCTGCGGGCAGAAAAAATCCACGGTGGCCCAGGTCGTCGCGGTGCTTGAAAAACACGGCGCCATGGAATACACCACCGTCATCGCCGCCTGTGCCAGCGACCCGGCGACCCAGCAGTTTATCGCCCCCTATGCGGGCTGCTCCATGGGGGAATACTTCCGGGACAAGGGCATGCACGCCCTGATCATCTATGACGACCTTTCAAAGCAGGCCGCGGCCTACCGCCAGGTGTCCCTGCTGATGCGCCGTCCCCCCGGACGCGAGGCCTACCCCGGCGATATTTTTTACAACCATTCCCGTCTGCTTGAGCGGGCGGCGAAATTAAACGACGAACTCGGCGGCGGATCCCTGACCGCCCTTCCGATCATCGAGACCCAGGCAGGAGACGTTTCGGCGTATATCCCCACCAACGTCATCTCCATCACCGACGGTCAGATCTATCTGGAACCCTCCCTGTTTTTCGCCGGTGTGCGGCCCGCCATCAATGTCGGGCTTTCCGTATCCCGGGTCGGCGGGGCCGCCCAGGAAAAAGCCATGAAGCAGGTCGCGGGCACCCTTCGTCTGGACCTGGCCCAGTACCGGGAGCTGGAATCGTTCGCCGCCTTTGGATCAGACCTGGATGCCGCCACCCAGAAACAACTGACCCGGGGCGAACGCCTGGTGCAGATTCTAAAGCAGCCCCAGTACCAGCCGTTGCCGCTTGAGAAACAGGTGGTGATCCTGTATGCCGGAACCAAAGGGTTTCTGGACAAGTTCCCGGTTTCGGTTCTGGAAAAATATGAGGCCGGGCTGTATCCGTTTGTTGAAAGCCGCTACTCCGGGATCTTCACCGGGATCGTCGAGCAGAAAAAGATTACCGAGGAGCTGGACCAGCTGATTCAAAAGGCGCTTGCCGAATACGGCGAGGAGTTTAGGGATACGATCAAGTAATTCAAAAAGAACGGGCCTGAAACGAATCATCATACATCATATACGCGGATGAGGCGGTAATATATGGCATCATTAAAGGAAGTGAAGACCAAGATCGGCGGGGTCAAGAAGACCAAGCAGATCACAAGGGCCATGAAGATGGTGGCAACCTCACGGTTGCGCGGCGCCCAGGAGACCATGGAGCGGTTCCGCCCTTATGCGGAGAAGTTCGCCGAGGTGCTGGGCAGCATCGCGGACAAGGCGGGGGATGAAATAAGCCCTCTGCTGGCGCCGCATGAAGAGGTTCATGCTTCCCATATCGTGCTGTGCACCTCGGACCGGGGGCTATGCGGCGGGTTTAATTCCCATCTCATCGAGACGGCTGAGGCGTTGATGGAGGAAAAACAGAAGCAGGGGATCCAGGTCTCTTTCACCAATTTCGGTAAAAAAGGCCGGGACTGGTGCCGGCGCAACAACCTGACGATCGTCAAACCCTATCTGGGCGTCGTCGGCACGAAATTCGGTTTTAACATCGCCGCCACGGCGGGGCAGGAACTGATCGATGGTTTTTTAGAGGGGCGTTTCGACGAGGTCTATCTTGTTTATGCCGCATTTCGCAGTGTGGCCAATCAACCGCCGGTGGTCAAGCCGCTGCTTCCCATTCCGGTGATCCAGGGCGAAACGGGCGAACCCGGCCAGGCGGAGTACCAGGCCGAGCATATCATTGAGCCGTCGCCGGATGCACTGTTGAACGAAATGCTTCCGAAAAATGTTTTTATTCAGATCTACCATGCCCTTCTGGAAACATCCACCAGCGAGCATGCCGCGCGAATGCGGGCGATGGACAATGCCACCCAGGCATGTGACGACATGATTGAAAATTTGACACTGGTTTACAACAAGGCCCGTCAGGCCGCGATCACGATGGAGCTGATGGATATCGTGGGCGGTGCCGAGGCATTACGGGGTTAACCGAAGAATATTCGATATTCAGCGATTTTTAGGAGGTCTTTCAATGGGAGAGAACATCGGAAGGATTACACAGGTCATGGGTCCGATCGTGGACGTCGAATTCGAGCAGGGAAACCTGCCCGAAATCCTCACGGCGCTTCTGATCACCAACCCGGCGATCAATGATGACCCGGACAACCTGGTGGTCGAGGTCGCCCAGCACCTGGGGGACAACGTCGTTCGAACGATCGCCATGGATGTGACCGACGGTCTGGTTCGCGGCATGCCGGTAACGGATACCGCCAAACCGATAATGATGCCTGTCGGCCAGGCCGCACTGGGACGGGTCTTGAATGTGGTGGGCCGTCCGGTGGACGGGCTCGGGCCGATCAGCCAGGAGAAGATGCGTCCGATCCACAGGCCGGCCCCGAAGTTTACGGAGCAGGACACCT
>CAZFWD010000146.1:0-17268 GCA_964522535.1 uncultured Desulfonema sp. | reverse complement strand
TCCGGGCCAGTCGGTGGAGGTAAAATACTGGTAATGCCGCAGGGCCTGCCCCCGGTACAGGATCACCGAGGTGCCCTTTGCCGCATATCCGTATTTATGGGTATCCGCCGAGATGGAGGTGACGCCCGGCAGCCGGAAATCAAAGGCGGGAACATCATATCCCAGCCGTTCCGCCCAGGGCAGGACAAACCCGCCCAGGCAGGCGTCCGTGTGAAACCCGATGCCTCTTTTCCGGGCGATCTCCGAGAGCTCGGCGATGGGATCCACGACCCCGTGGGGAAAACTCGGGGCCGAGCCGATCATCACGATGGTGTTTTTTGTGATCGCTTCTCGCGCGGCCCCGACATCGGCGCGGCAGTCCTCCCCCACCGGCACATGAACCATCTTGATGCCAAAAGACTGGGCTGCCTTGTCAAAGGGGGCATGGGCGGTGGCCGGCGCGACCATTTCCGGCCGGGTGATCCGCCTCTCTTCTCGCGCCCGGTCCCGATAGGTTTTCATGGCAAGTAAAATGCTTTCCGTGCCGCCGGAGGACACCACCCCGCAGACCTCGTCCTCGGTTTGTTCCGCCCCCAGCATGCCGGCCGCCATGGCGACGATTTCCGACTCATACTTGGCGGCGCTCGGCCAGATATCCGAATGCAGGGGATTGCTTTGGGAGTTGATGCTGTATACCCGGTTTAAAAAATCAATATGCGCCGCATCCCCGTGATAAACCGCCCCTGAAACAAACCCGTCCTTCCATTTGGCCGTCTCCTGGTCGTTAATCCGGTTCATCAGCGTAAGTATCGATTCCCGGCCCATCCCGGCCGAAGGCAACCGGGAAAAGGACGGCACCTTGTCCCCATAGGGCTTCACGGTGGCTTCCAGATCCGCCATCATCTTCTGCATTTCCCGGTCAATGGCCTTCCGGATAAAGGGAACCCCCGTTAGCGAACGAAAAATTTTCGATGCTGCCCCCTGAGGAAGCCAGGATAAATACCTGCTGACAACGCCCGCAATATCCACGAATCACCTCCGGCGGGTCAACACGGCGACCCGGTTTGGGTTATTTTTTGTTTAACCGGAAATAGATCCGCTTATTTTTCCGGTATATCTCCACAAACGCTTTAAACAAGCCGTCGTAGAGCTCCCGATGCGCCGGATCGGGAATGTATTCTTCAGCCACATCCACCGCGGCGGGAATGTCGTCAAACCGCATATGCCCCATGGCCACAGCCGCCAAAAACGCCGCGCCACGGACATTGGCCAGAATCGGCGCCCTTACCCGGCAGACCCTTCGATCAAATACGTCTGAAAAAATCCGGCACCAGATGCCTGAAAGCGCGCCGCCGCCGATCATGCGAATCGGATCCAGGCGACGGTCCACAAATTTCTCAACCGCGTTTAAGAGCAGCCTCCCGTTATAGGCCACCCCCTCGAAAACCGCCCGGATCATGTGCGCCCGGGTGGTATCCAGAGACTGGTTGAAAAACCCGCCGCGCACATACCGGTCGTCCATGGGGGTGCGCTCCCCGTAGAGCCAGGGGGTAAAAATGACCTTTCCGCTTCCGGCCGACACCCCGGCCGCGATGCGGTCAAACCGCTTCAGCACATCCGGCGGCGCTTTTTCGTCACAAAGCCCATCCGCATGAAAAAAAATGTTATCCCTTAAAAACGTCAGGCAGGCGCCCGCGGTTTCCTGCTCGTTGGCCACAAAATACCTGCCGGGAATGGCGGACGGCAGGGACGCGATCCCGGAAAAGATGTCGGTTTTTTTAAACGGCACATGGCAGGTCAGCCAGGCCGAGGTGCCGATGTAAAAATGCGCCTGGTAATCGGAAACCGCGCCGGAGCCGATGGCCGCGGCCTGAATGTCCGGGGTCCCCATCACCACCTGCACCTCCGGGTTCAGCCCCAGTTCAACAGCCACCTCCCTTTTTACCGGCCCTAAAATGTCCACGGCGGGCCTTAACTCCGGAAGCTTTTCCCGGTCCATGCCCGACATGTTAATCAGCCGGTCGTCATAGCGGATATTGTGAATATCCCGGTTGTCGGTCACCCAGTGAAGGGCGATGGAATCAAAGGAAGCGGCAAACCGGCCGGTAAGCCGCAGGTTGATATAATCCTTGGGCTCCAGAAACTTGTAGGTCTTTTCATAAATTTCCGGACAGCGGTGCTTGAGGTAGAGAATATGCGCAAGAGAATCCTTGCCGGAGCGGCTCGGGCCGCCGCCGGTCAAGCGAAGCCATTTGATGATTTTGGTTATCCCATACCCCTCGACCTTCACCAGCCCGTCGGTGATCTTTCGAACATACGGGCTTCCCCGGGAATCCAGCCAGATGATGGCGTTTGCCAGAGGATCGCCGTTCTGATCCACCGCCACGGTGCCGGACCACTGGGTGGAGCAGCTGATGGCGATGACATCCTCCGCGGCCCCCGGGTTTCTTGCAAGAAGGGTTTTAAAACCCTGAAGAATCGTATGCCACCATTCTTCAGGGTCCTGCTCGGCCCCGCCGCCGTCAAGCAGGTAAAGGCGGTTTTTGAAAAACACATCATCGATGACTTTTCCGGCCGTGGAGACCAGCGCGGATTTGGGGCCGGAGGTGCCCAGGTCTGCGGCGAGGATGTATTTTTCTTTCATATCGGGATTAACCCCCCGAATGGCCCGGCAGGTTTTGGTAAAAAACGTTCGTCAAGGAAACGAATTCGGATACCGAAAGGGTCTCTGCCCGCCGAGACGGATCGATCCCGGCGCGGGTTAGAATATCCATCGCGGCATCCATACCGATGCCGAGTTCACGGCCCGCGAGGGCGTTTTTTAGCGTTTTTCTGCGCGTGGAAAACGCCGCCTTGACCACCCTGGAAAGCAGCCCCTCGTCGGCCGCGGGTTCCTGAAGCTCTCCCTTAAACGCGACCTCGATGACCTGGGAATCCACCTTCGGCCTTGGCGAAAAAAGGCGCGCGTCAACGGACATCATTTTTCTCACGTCGGCGCAGTATTGAAGCATCACCGACAACCGTCCATACGCCTTGCTCCCCGGACCGGCAGCCAGCCGCTGGGCCACCTCCTTCTGGAACATCAGCACCGCCCTGGCAATGCAGTACCGCGTGCTTATCAGATGAACCACCACCGGAGACGAAATAGAATAGGGCAGGTTGCCCAGGATGATCAGCTTTTTTCCTTCCCGGATTGCAATCCCTTCCATATCGACATCAAAAATATCCCTGGTTTCCAGGATGACGTTCTCGACGGCCTCCGCGCGAAGCTTATCGGCAAGCAGCCCCGCGAGCTTTGCGTCCTTTTCAACCGCGTACAGCCGTTTCACCGCCGCAGATGCCGGAAGGGTCAGCGCCCCCAGACCGGCCCCGATTTCAAGGACAATATCCTCCGGCAACAGGCCTGATCGGCCGACGATCTTTTTCGCTGTGTTTAAGTCGACCAGAAAATTCTGGCCCATTCGCTTGTTGGGGTGAAATTTCCGCCCTGAAGAAAAAGATGCGGGTTCGGCCGCCGCAGATCTATCGTCAGCGCCCGCCATGGGTTTTCCTGTGCGCCCGCCGGCTCATTTTGCGATACACGCTTTCCCTGACCTGGCGGGATTTGAAGTTTAAAACGGTGTAACCGAACCGGACGTTCTTCTCCAGCAGATGGGGATAGTTTTTGATGTTGGTTCTGAACTTATGGCTGTTGCTGGTAACCTTTTGAAACAGATCGGTCTCCTTGCCGACCACCCGGCTCCTGCCCTCCCGCACCGCGTCCAGGAATTCCGAGCGGTTGGCCGCAGCGTCCGCATAGGTGACGGCCATGCCCATCTGAAACAGGTTATGCCCGTCGCTGCCGCCGGTCATGGCTTTCCCCAGATTAAATCCGAGCACAGCGGACTGAAGGTTCCATTTTTTCAGGTTCCCCGCGTTGATCACCTCCACCCCGTCCGCCAGCTCAAACAGGCTGTCCTGCCGCTCCTTTGAAAAGGTCGGATTGCAAACCCCCGTGTAAACCGCGCAAAACGGGTGGGGAAAGATCACCAGGGAGGGAAACCGCCTTGCCGTTTCGATGATATCCTCCATGGCCAGGGAGGTGGATGCCATGACCCCCTTGCCCATAAAGGGTCTGACCCACGCTTCATAGTAGGCGATCAGGCTTTTGATATCATAAAAATAAACAAGAACATGCGCGCCTTCACGGGATGTCACCTCAATCCCGGGGATGGTCAATAGATCCGCATACCCGGCCAACCGCACCGCTCCCTTGATCTCATTATGATCGGTGACGGCGACCCCGATGCCCAGCCTGCGCGCCTGACGCGCAATGCTTCGAACATAATTCAACCCGTCGGAAAACCGGGAATGAAAATGCAGATCAACCACCGTGTATTTCTGGGTGAGTTCGAAAAGCTTCGGCCTTTCAAACGCCACCCGACCCGGATGCCTCATTTGCAACTGCCTTTAAAAATTTGGGGTTGTTGTGCGCGGCCCCGGCCCATTCGCCGGGCCGAAAGCGCCCTTCACGCGCCTTATTTGAGGTTCGGCCCCTGTCGCGCCGATGTCATTTTTTAGGATTATATACTGTCACATCAGGTATGCAAAAACAAATCATCTTTTTTTAAAACCCGCTGAAAAATAAAATAAACCCTTGTAAAATCTAACTCAATGGATTTATATGTCATTTAAATCAATTGAAAGCAAAAAGGCAACGGAGACCCAAAACCCCAAGTCAGGATTTTAATAATGAATAATCAAATACTTACCGTGGCCCGGCCCCGATCCGCGTCTCAGGCCGTTATCCAGAAAGCCTATGAGGCCGCCAGGGGGTATGAGCGGTCCTGCACCGGCTGCGCCCAATCCACGGTAGCCGGCTTGCTGGATGCCTTCGATATCAAAAGCGACGATGTTTTTCGAGCCTCCAGCGGTCTGGCGGACGGCATCGGGCTTTCCGGCCAGGGCGCCTGCGGGGGACTGATCGGTTCATCCATGGTTATCGGGCTGTTGTTTGGCAGGACTTACAAGGATCATCACAACCTGCTGGCGCCGATGAAATCTTATCGGCTGTCCAAAAAGATATATAAACGCTTTATCGAAAAATACGGCAGCTGCCGGTGTTACGACATTCAAACCCGGCTGATGGGCCGGACCTATAACCTGATGGAGCCAAAAGACCTGAAAGAAGCCATTCAAACCGGCATGATAGACCATTGTTCGGAGGTGGTGGGCTGGGCCGCTCAAAATACCGCCGAAATCATCCTTTGTGAACAAAACGCGTTATCCCTGGCCGATTATCCTGTAAAAATGATCGGCAAAGCGGCCGGCGCCATCCTCAGAAGGTGGGGGTGAACCTGATTCCGCCTGAACATTTCATAAAAGATTCGGGATAAAAAAATGACCGATCAGCCAAACAATGAAATCATTGAAAACGCTTATCACCTGGCCAGGGGGTATGAGAAAAACTGCACCGGCTGCGCCCAATCCGCGGTGGCGGGGCTGCTGGAAGCCTTCGGCATAAAAAACGAGGATGTTTTCAAGGCCGCCAGCGGTCTGGCCGACGGCATCGGGCTTTCCGGCGACGGATCCTGCGGGGCCCTGACCGGGTGTGCCATGGTCCTCGGATTATTCTTCGGAAGGGATCGCAAAAACCACAAGGACATGATGGCGCCGATGAAATCCTACCTTTTGTGCAGGGAACTCTGCGACGACTTTATCGCCCGATACGGCAGTATCCGCTGTTACGATATCCAGACAAACATCATGGGAAGAAGTTTCAACCTCCTGTCCCCCTTTGACCTAAAAAGAGCATGGAAAATCAAAATGATCGATTACTGCTCAAACCTGGTCGGGCAGTCGGCGCGCAAAACCGCAGAGATCATCCTTCGGGAGCGGGAAAAACAGGCATTGAAAGCCGCAAAAAACGGCCAACCCATCTAAACCGGAGAAAGCATGCCGAAATACCCCAAGAAACCAGAAAAGATCAAAGCATTCGATAAGTTTTTATATAAATCCCAGGACGAGATTCGAGCGGTGCAGAACGAAAACCTGATCAAACAGGTGGCGCTTTTGGACAAATACAGCCCCTATTACAGCAAATTTTTCAAACAAAACGCCATATCCCCGGCGGAGATCAAAACCGTTGATGATCTTGACAAATTCCCCCTTCTCTACAAGAAGGATTACATGGCCGATCCCCAAAGCTTTCGTCTGGCCATACCGGCCGACGCGCCGGTGATGCCCCATGAGAGGATACTCTGGGGGGTGCACTATACCACGGGAACAACCTCCGGCGTGCCCACCCCCTTCTTCTCCACAACCCACGACTACTTCGGGAACATCATGCAGCTTGCGCGCATGTGCGAGATCGGAACCATTACCGAAAACGACAGGGTGGCCAACATTTTTCCGCTCACCCCGGTTCCCCATATCGGCTTCTGGAAGACCGTGGATTATTCCATAGCCTGCGGCGCTTCGGTGGTCAACGCCATGACCGGGCTCACGTATCCGCCGTTCCCCATCCACCGGTCCATGGAATACGCGGTGGACATGATTGTCCGCAACAAGGCCACGGTCCTGTCCGGCATATCCTCCTTTGTCAGGCGGGTCATCATGATGGCCCAGGAAAAGGGAAAGGATTTCTCCAGCGTCCGCATGTGCTTCGTGCTGGGGGAAGCCTGCCCCAGAGGCATGCGCGAAGACATGCGGCAGCGGCTTATGGACATGGGCGCCAAGGATCCCTTTATCTGCAGCGGGCTCGGTTTTACGGAAATGCAGGGGACAACCCTGGAGTGCACCGAGCTGGGGGGCATGCACCAGTGCGCGCCGGACCTTCATTTCCTTGAAGTCGTGGACGAAAAGACCGGCAGGCGGCTTCCGGACGGTGAAAAGGGACTGCTCTGTATCACCCACCTGGACAGGCGGGGGACCTGTTTCCTGCGCTACGTGGTGGGCGACATCACAAGCCTCACCCACGAAACCTGTCCTGCGTGCGGAAGAAACGACCCCCGCGTGGTCATGCAGCCTGTCCGGACCATGGAGCTGGCCAACATCAAGGGGACCCTCATCAATCCGGATATCTTAAAGGACGAGATCACCGGCATTCAGGGCATAGACGAATACCAGATCGTGTTCACCAAGGAGGATATGAACGACGCGCTTTCCTTGGACAAGCTGATGCTGCGGATCGCCCTTGCTTCGGGTGCCGACGCGAAGGACATCAAGGCCCGGCTCATTGAGA
This sequence comes from uncultured Desulfonema sp., assembly GCA_964522535.1. GTDB lineage: Bacteria > Desulfobacterota > Desulfobacteria > Desulfobacterales > Desulfosalsimonadaceae > DYLE01. The sequence continues at coordinate 10,067 of CAZFWD010000146.1, read as the reverse complement.
AAACCCGCAAGGCGGTCGAGATGACCCCCGAGGTGGTTTTTACCGAAAAAGAAAAAATTTTTGATCCCGGATCCGCCCTCAAGTGCAAGCGGGTTGTGGACGAAAGGCCGGCGCTTGACTGATCGCCGTCAGCGCGCCGCAGATAAGAAAAAACCCGAATAACCGGAATCACTTAAAAAAAATGCTCAGCGCGAGAAACCGGTCACAACGCGCGCGTGATCCCTATCCGCCTGTTTAAACATCCAGTTTATAAAGCTCCCGGCGCATGATTTTTCCGGTGCTGGTTTTGGGCAGATCTTCGACGAACTGCATCATGCGCGGAACCTTGTAGGAGGCCAGGTTTTCTCTGCAGTAGGCGATCAGTTCGTCTTCAGTCGGTTCTTGGTCCCTTGCCGGCACGATGTAGGCCTTGGCAAGTTCGCCTTTCACAGGGTCCTTGACCGCGCCCACAGCGACCATCGAGACCGTTGGATGCTGCTGGAGCACGCGTTCAATCTCCGCCGGGTAGATGTTGTAACCTCCGGTTAAAATCATATCTTTGAGCCGATCCACCACGTATAAATAGCCGTCGGCATCCATGGACGCGATATCCCCGGAGTGAAGCCATCCATCCGCCTCGATGGTTTCCCGGGTCGCCGAATCGTTGCCGTAGTAACCCTTCATGAGAATCGGGCCTTTGATCATAAGTTCTCCGGGGACATCGGGTTTCAGGGTTTTTAGGGGATCCGCCGGGTCCACGATTTTCACCGCGCAGTAGGGCAAGGCCACCCCGATGGAGCCGTGCCGGTTTTCTCCGAGAAGGGGGTGGGTCGTCCCCAGGCCGGATATTTCGGTCATTCCCCAGAGTTCCAGCAAAGGGCATCCGAACCGCGCCTCCACCGCCTGCTCCACGCTGACCCCGATGGTCTGGCCGCCGACCGTGCATTTCCGCATCGAAGAAAAATCGCATTGATCCAGGCCGGCATGATTCAACAGCATGATATACATGGCGGGCACGCCCTCGAACATCGTCGCCCGGTATTTCGTTATATTCTCGAACATGGCGTCCTCGCTGAACCGGTCGATCAGCACCAGGGTCCCGCCGGTCAGGAGGGTTCCGTTCATGACCACGTTGCCATAGACATGGGCCGTGGGCAGGCACGTCACCACAACGTCTTCATGGGTCTTCATATGGTAGTTTGCGGTAAGGGCGGTGTTGAGCATCACCCCGCGATGGGTCAGCATGGCGCCCTTGGGGTGTCCGGTTGTGCCGGATGTATAACCGATGGTTGAGATATCAAGGGGCGTCATTTTTTCAGGTTCGAGAAAATCGCTTCCCTGTTTAAGCAGCAAATTAAAAGGAATTCCCGGCGCCGGGGTTTCATCCCCATAGATGATAAGATGCTTCAGCGTCGGCGCGTCATTTAAAATCTCGACCATCCTTTCGGATTTGTCCGGGGAGGTGATCAAGGCGGACGCGCCGCAGTCATTGACCACGAAAAGCACCTCATGGGGGGTGAGCATGACATTGACGGGATTGACGATTGCTCCGATTTTAAGAACGGCGTAATAGCTGATGATCCATTCCCAGGAGTTCTGAGAATAAATCGAAACACGGTCTCCTTTGACGATGCCAAGTTTCTTCAGGCTGTTTCCCAGTTTGTGGGACAAAATGTCGATGTCACAAAAGGAAAACCGCCGGTCCTTGAAAATCAGCGCTGTCTTTTTTCCATACCTTCGGGCCGCATATCCTGGAAGATTGCCAAGGGTAAGCATCGATGAGAGTCTCCTTTGCGCGGGATCGAGCAAAATTAGAAAATGACGAATGCGTCTGTTTTTTAAATTCACGCGCGCCGCTGCGTGGGCGCGGCTTTTTCGTTTTCAACCCCCAGGCGTTTTTTAAGAATTTCCGCCATGTAAAAAGCCAGGGCGGTGCAGGTCCAGACGCACGGCGTGCCCATGGATTCAGGAAAGGCGGCGGTATCACAGACAAAAAGGTTTTTGATGCGGCTTTCTAAATTTTTATCCACATGGTCCCCGATACGGACCGACGCGCAGGGATGCGCGGCAAACGGCTTGCAGGAAAAAATATCGTCACAGCCGGCCGCCTTCAGGATTTTTACGGCATGCGCTTCCCCCGTCTTGAGTTTTTTCCAGTCGTTTTGGGTCAGGGGTTTTGAGAAGGAGCCGTTGTCCTCCAGGGTTCCGCCGAGGTCGTCCTTGATCTTGGTCATGATGCTGACCGCCGAGCCCAGCTTGGGAAACTTGGGAAGGTAGGACCAGCCGCCGCCAAGGACGGCGCTGGCAAGATACAGGCCCCAGGTATGCATTACCGGCGAAAGCACAAACCCGTCGCTTTCTTGAAAGCTGTCGTCCACCGTTCCCATGTCGATATCCTTCACGGTGGTGATGTCCTTGTTATAGCCATAGGTGAACCAGAGCGCGTCAAACCCGAACTTGTCGCCGGCCCCCTTCACCCCCGAGTTTCTCAGGATCAGCGGCGATCCCAGGCCCCCGGCGCACAACACGACGGTTTTGCCGAAATATCTTTCCCCTTTTTTTGTCTGAACCCCCGCGACTTCCCCCTGCTCCACGATCGCCCTGACGACATGGGCGTGGGTGACAAGATCGGCCCCGTCGGCCCTGGCCTTGTCAACCGGGACCCTCCCGCTCCATTTCGCATCGTTGGCGCATCCCTTCATGCAGTTGCCCCCGCAGACCGCGCCGGTGCATTTTTCAGGGTCGATAAACTTCTTAAACTTTTTGAAGTGATACCCCATGCTGTTGGCGATCTCCATGAGCCGCATCTGGTTCTTACCGACGAGGTGATCGGGAAAGTCGTCGTCAATACCCATGTAATCATGGGCCTCTTGAAGATTTTTGCTCAGATCCACGCCCACCTTTTCAAACATTCCGGGAAACGGAGGGGAGGCGGAGCCGCAGCACATCAGCGCGGACCCTCCCACCGTGATGGCTCGCGCCACGATCAACCCTTCTTTGGTGGCGAGAAGCCCCATTTTGTCATAAAGCAGCACGCTGGGAATCTGTTTGCCCAGTATCCATTTCGGGTGGTAGAATCCCTTTTCGAGCATGAGCACCTTGAGACCGGCCATACGCATCTGGTGGGCAAGCGTGCCGCCGGCCGGCCCCGTACCCACGACGATGACATCGTATTCCTTTCCCAGGTTTTTGTCTTTTGCCATAATCGGCCTCCTTTAGTTTTAAACCCGAATACCTGAGTTTCAACCCGATCCGCCGCTTGTATCGATGGAACCGAAATGGAAAATCACAAATCAGGATTTGACCGAAGCGTTATGTCTTTCAGCAACCTGTTGGCCGGTGATTTCGCGATGGCGACGCCAAACGCTTTCAGTGTCTCCGACAGGGCTGCGAGGGAATCCGTTCCGGCAACCGGGATTGAATCGACTCCCTTATTCTCCAAGGCATCTATGATAAACGCGACGGTGAAGTCGTTTATGTCCCGTGCGGGCTGGTAGGCAACCTCTTTTTCATCTTTGGATGCGGTTGCGCTGACCAGGCCGCATTCTGCAAGGTCAGCGATGATTTCCCGAACCAGACGGATGGGTATATCCAGAAAGCGGGATATCGCCTTCGAAGTCATGGGGTTTTCCCCGCGCGTAAACTGTACGACAAGCAGGTGCACAATTTGCAGGCTCAGCAGTTTTCTGAATGATGGACTGATATTCTTCCTGTCCGGTTCAAACTCATAGTCCTCCACATTCTGGTGCGCACAGGAGAGTTCAGCCCCAAAGAGCACGATGAACCAACTGAGCTGCAGCCAGATCAGAAACAGCGGCAATGCGGCAAAGCTGCCGTAAATGGCATTGTATTTGGCCACCCCGACCTGAAAGACAATATAGAACTTCTGCACAATGACAAAGATGGTTCCCGCCACAACACCGGCGATAATGCCTGAGGCGTAGCTGATCCTTGCGTTGGGCATGAAGATGTATATAAAGGCGAAGAGGATCCAAATAAGACAATACGGAAGGATCCCGATCACGAGGCTGATGAGCGGAGAGAACAGGCCCAGCAGCGCCATCTTCTGCGTGATCGCATTCAATTGGGTTGCTATCATGACCGTTACGCTGCTGGACATGATGAGCAGGAAAGTGGCGATAAACATCATGGAGAGATAATCGCTGAATTTTCTCCCGAGAGACCGGGGTGTTTTGATTCTCCAAATATCGTTCAGCGACGCTTCGATCTGCCCCAGGACCCGTATGACCGCCCAGAGAAGAACGGCGACGCCCACGCCGGCAATGACGCTGCCCTTGGTGTTTTCCAGCATGTTGCGGGAAAAATCGATCACCTGCATGATCACCTGTTCCTGGCCGCTGAATTTTTCCAGGATCTGCTGTTCAAGGCGCTTCTGAAAGCCGAACCCTTGGGCGATGGCAAAGGCCATGGCCACCACGGGAACAATGGAAAGCAGCGAGTAGAAGGTGAGCGCCGAGGCGCGAAGCGGGCATTGGTCCTCGATGAATTCTTTCATGGCGATGACGACGACCCGGGTATGCTTAATCAGAAAACGCCTGGCACGGTTGAGGTCCCTGATCCGTATTCTCCAGATTTCATCCTGAATAAACCGTGCGGCGGCGGATATACGGCTCGGCCGATTTTTCATGAATGTTTCCTTCCGCGTGTCACGTTAAACTGATCTTCAACACCTGAATAAAAATAAATAAGCTCGCCAAAAATCTTCTTGGCACCACACTTTGCTTTTTGACAAATGGCCGGCTTTTTTACAAACGCTTCCAGGGAATAGCCTCTATATTTTCTGCCAAACGCCTTGGTTCCCGACAGCGGCAGACAATGAAACCACGCCGTGCCTTTTGCGGATAGGTTTCAAGAAACAATTTCAAGTGCGAGGCGTCCCCCAACGTTGGTGATTCAGTGGCCTTGACCTCGATAGGGATCGTCTCATCAGGGGTTTCCAGCACGTAATCCACTTCTGCGCCGTGTGCCGTACGCCAGAAACTCAGACGATAGGCCCGGCCGGCATAAAGGCAACGATGCAATAGTTCCTGCCCGACCCAGTTCTCAAACAACAATCCCATCTGGGTTTTCAACAGATCGCTTGAAAAGCTGAAGCGAGCGGCGGCATTCCGGACCCCGTTATCATAGAAAAGAAACCGGGGGGTTGTAAGCACGCGCTTGCGCCCTGCTGCACCGTATGCGGGTATGCGATATCCCACAAATGTATCCTCCAGTACCTGGTAATAAGTGCGCAGGGTTGCCACAGGCACACCACTTTCCCTGGAGATATTGGTCAGGTTGATAATGCAGCCCGACTCTGTTGCCGCCAATTCAAGAAACTGCTGAAAGGCCCCTACGTTACGCACCAGGGCCTCCCGCCGGATCTCCTCCTCAAGGTATAGATCCACATAGCTTTCCAGTGTCCTGATCCTGGTTTTTTCGTTCTCAAGGTTCACCCCCGGCAGACTGCCGAAAAGCAGCAAATCCTCCAAAGCAGGTCCTGAAAAACCGTCTTCGAGCGGCCCCCCCTTTCCTGGAAACCCACGGGATTCCGATGCCCCCCGCCGCTCCTGGAGGACCAGCGGGCACAGGTTGAATAGATGTGCCCGGCCCGGCAGGAGGTTGGCCGATGAGGTCTTGAGCTTCCTGGCCGAGCTTCCAGTCAGCAGGAAGCGGAAACGACCGGGATAGGTATCGTACAGATACTGGACCTCATCCAGGAGGGCCGGCACTTTCTGGATCTCATCCACGCAAACAACCGCTTGGTCTCTGTTGTCGGCTTCAAGGATTTGGGTGAAGACATGGGGATCGCGTTCCAGTTCCAGCCGTGTACGGCGTTCCTGTAGGTTGAAAACCCTGGTGTTCGCGTCCGAAACTCTTTGGAGCAACGTGGATTTTCCGGTCTGCCTTGCACCAAAAAGCAGTCGTACCTTATCCTGCGAGGCCTCGGCCTGCAATATACCTTCAAGCAATCTTGGATAACTGATCATGACGTGTATAATATACGAGAAAATTTACATGTCAATGCAAAATTTACTCTTTTAAAATCGAATAGAATGTACACCCCGATTGTCCGGGCGTCGTTTATATCCCGGCATCGGAAACACAAACCCACAAGGCCAAGGTCATTTACAGGTCCAAAACCGACACATCATCCAAATATCATGTCGATCCCCTGTTATGCCCGAAATGCCGGGGAACCATGAAGATCATCGCCTTTATCGAGGAGTCGGCGGTTATTCGAAAAATATTAACGCATCTCGATTTATGGGAAACCCGAAACCACGACCCGCCGGCCGCAACATATCCGCCACTTCCCGGGTTGACATATGATGACTCATATGCCCAACCGTCGTTTGAAGATGTCTGGGCGCAATAAAACGTGAGCCGGCAACCGGACAGGTGCCGTCAAAATCGGTGAAAATGACGCGGATTTTTCGGATTTTAAAGGGGTCTTCGATTCTTCCGTCGTAACCAGCCGATTCCCCCAAAATCATCCAGAGCCCCACCACAATATAAAATGCCCGTTAAAACTTGACACACAAGCTGGTTTATGCGATAAATCAAACCATCGAAAGCAAGTTCTTATCCATATCCATTATCCATCCATCCATCCATATTAGCTATTGACTCAATTTGGAACTGGCAATTCGATTGAGACTTACGCCTGACTCAGCAGCTTGTATAGCCAATTTCCTATGGACATCAGGAGGTACACGGACCATAAATTTCCCACTAAAATTTTTGATTGCTATTGGTTCAGGGATAGCCTCCGAATTGTTGGCCATATCTAATAATATATCAGCTACAAGTTTGCGAATTCCTTTTAAAGATTTTTCTGGACTATCAGCTAACCAGCTTAAGCTTGGGAACTCCGCACACAAGCCGACATACTCATTATCATCTTCGGACCATGTAACACGGTATGTATACTTATCATTTTTTTGTGCCATGGCTAACCTCCATTTTTTCAATAGCCAAAAGCACCTGTTTCGCTTGATATGCTTTGGCCTTTCCTTCATCATTCTGGATATTTACCCTTGGATCTCCTTGCCAAGGCGTCTTGTCAACTCGGTGACTGCTTTTCTTTTGTCGTGGCTCACCAAAATAATGATCACATATTTTGCACAAATCAGAAAATCTTACATTCTTCGGATTTTGCTGTAGTGCTATTATCAATTCATTAATATTCGCCATGTTGACATAGTATCAATATTGATATCATTGTCAAGGGGAATCTGGAAATATTCTGTGAAATAAATCCAAAACACAACGAAGGGTATGGGGGTCAAAGGGTATGGGAATCAAAACCTTGATTTGTGATTATAATGAATAGCCCACGAATTCTCACACAGACAACAATAAAAAAATAGAGGATTAAACGGTGTTCAGCAAAACCCTCTATTATTATTATTTAAAAAATCTGGTGGAGCTGAGGGGGCTCGAACCCCTGGCCTCATGACTGCCAGTCATGCGCTCTCCCAGCTGAGCTACAGCCCCACGCAAACACTTGCGTAGGCTAATAAAACCAAAAATTCAAGTCAATAATTATTTTAGGCGAAAGCCGGACCGCAAAGGCCCTGTTTCCGGAAAGACGGCCGCGGATTTTTCGTCAAAAACCAGCCGGACCGCCCCGTGTTCATCCGTCCGGAAAACGGTTAAGCCGAGGTCCTGATACCGCTTCAAAACCGGCGCGGCCGGAAACCCAAAGCGGTTCTGCCCGCCGCAGGAGATGATCACCACCTCGGGATCTACAGCTTTCAGAAAAGCCGGGGTGCTGGAGGTTTTACTCCCGTGATGCGGGGCAAGCAGTATGGTGGAATGCAACGCGGCTGCGGCTTTGGCCACGGCATTTCTCTCCCCCGGCTTCCCGATATCGCCGGGAAACAGGATGCTGTGATGGTTAAAACCGGCCTTGATGATCAGGGAGTTGTCGTTAAAGCTTCGGCCGGGTTTGCAACGGCTCGGTTTAAAATCCGGGGCCGGATGAAGGATCTCAAGGGTCACCCCGTTGATGTTCATCCTTCTGGGCAGGGCCGCAAATTGGGGATGAAAAACCCCCTGCGCGTGAATCAGGTCTTTAAACGACTGGTATTCAATGCTTTCCGCCTCCTGATGGTTGCTAATCACCTGTTTGACGTGAAAGTGCTTGAGGATGTAGATCAGCCCGTTTAAATGGTCCGCGTCCGGATGGGTCAGAATCAGCATGTCCACGGTCCGAATCTTGTTGCGCCACAAATACGGGGCCACCACAAGCTCCCCCACGTCAAAAATCGCGTTGTCCGTAAACCCGCCCCCATCGATCAGGGCGCAATACCCCTTCGGCATTTCCAGAAGCGCGGCGTTCCCCTGCCCCACGTCCAGAACCGTCACCCGAAAATCCGCGTGCCACAGCCGCCGCTTTATCCAGTAAAAGGCGTCCGCCGCAAAAACCACAAGCATAAGCGCCACCAGGATCCGAGCCGCATTGGTTCTTGAGACAAGCCGCCGCCTGCCGCGGTTTTCAAAAGGCATGGTTTTGCGGCCGCTTGCCCGCAAATTGAGCAGCCCCCACAGCAGAACATAAAAGCATGCGATCTCAAGGATCGACGGGGTCACGGTTTTAAAGGCGGAAAAGGGCAGGCCGGCAATGGCGTGGATCAGCGCAATCGAATGAGAAAGAACAAAACCGCTGATCTTTAGCCCCCCGGCGGCGGCGCTCATGGAAACCGGGGATAATACCAGAACCGAAAACAGGCCCGCCGGCACCGCGACAAACCCGATTAAGGGGATCAGGATCAGGTTGGAAAAAACCCCCGCGATGGAAAGGTAATTAAAATAATACATGACCAGCGGCAATGTGCCGAGGTTGGCGAAAAAAGAGACCAGAATGAACCCCAGCACCCATCGAACCGCCGGATGCCGGTTTTTCAGCCTCTCCTGAACCCGGGGCATGCCGTAGATGATGGATAACACCGCCGTAAAAGAGAGCTGAAACGAGATGGAAAAAATCGAAACCGGATTGACGATAAGGATCGCGAAAGCCGCCACCGCCAGGGTGTTCACCAGATCATGCTCCCGCTCCAGAAGGAGCGACAGGAGAAAAACGATCACCATGATCACCGCCCGCTGGGTGGACGGCGACATACCGGCCAGCAGGCCGTATACGATCACCGGAAGGATCGACAACAGGGCCGCCGCCTTTCGGGTCCAGGCATGCCACAGCACCGGCGGAAAAAAAGCGACCAGCCACCTGAAAAACAGAAAGGCAAAGGAAGCCACAATCCCGATATGAAGCCCGGAAATCGCCAGCAAATGGCTGACCCCGGCCCGGTTAAAGGCCTGTCGAAGCTCGGCCGGAACCTCATGCCCCTTGCCTAAAATCAGGGCGTTTAAGACGGATTGCGCCTCGCCTTCGGATGCGCGGGAAATCAGCTCCGCGATCTTTGTCCGGGCGGCATTCAACCCGGCCTGAAAAAACGCCACGCTGTTTTTTTCCAGCACCTGAAGGCTGTTCCCGATGGCGTAGGTCCGCCCCTGAATCCGCCGGAACGCCATGTAGCTTTGATAGTCAAACCCGCCGGGGTTATTGAAGTTGGTAAACGGCCGAATCCGGCCCACCAGGGTGATCCGGTCCCCCGCCGACACGCCGGCGGGTTTTCCGTAATGCGCCACCTGGATGCTTCCCTTTACTGAAAACGGCGGACTGTTCCGCGAAGGGAGTGCCAGCGTCAGCCTGTTCAATACCCATTTCTGCCTGCGATGATCCGCCACCGGGTCCGATGCGACGATTCCGGTGATCCGCCAGGGACGCTCCCCTAAGTAACGGGTCACGTGATTCGAGGCCGAGGCCCCGCCGATCCAGGAGAAAAAAGCGAGATACCCCAGGCAGGCGTAAAGAATAAGCGGCAAAAACGAGGGGTTTCGTTTGAGATACAGGGCGTACCCCATGACACCGGCGGCAACAACCGCGCCCAGCGCCGCCAGGGTCGCGTGGCCGGGCAGATACCGCACGAACAAAATACCGGCGATAAACGCGAACAGCAACGGAATCACCGGCCGGCAATAGAGAAAATCACCCGGCTCTCGGCGGAAGGCGCGGTTTGAAA
>CAZFWD010000145.1:0-4223 GCA_964522535.1 uncultured Desulfonema sp. | reverse complement strand
ACCTGCTCGACCAGGGCTTGAAACAACCCCTCCTGACGGATCGGCTTGGCCACCACCTGGTTCATTCCGGCATTTATGCATTTCTCCACCTCGCCCGGCACCGCCCCGCCGGTCATGGCGATGATCGGAAGGGTCTGAAACCGCTTGTCTTCGCGGATCCGCCGGGCGGCTTCATGCCCGTCCATGTTGGGCATGTGAACATCCATCAGCACCGCGTCAAAGGGCTCCGAAAAAACCAGGTTCACGGCTTCGGCGCCGTCCACCGCGCCCCGCGTGACCACGCCTGCGGTGGACAGGATCTCCTCAAGGATCTCCCGGTTGATCCGGTCATCCTCGACCACGAGGACCCGAACGCCCTCAAGGACCTGCCGGTAACGCTTCATCCGCTTTTCCTTTTCAAATTCCTTTCTTTCGGGAATCCGTCCGCATCGCCTCGACGGTTTCAAGCCCGTTTATAACCGGCATCCCCACGCCGATCAAGGCAAATCCGGTTGACCATTTAAAAGTTCGCCCAGCACGGAAGCACGTGGGGGTCCACTGAAAATATCACCGTCCCGACAAAATAAAAAAACAGGGCGATCAAGGCCACGCCGATCAGGTTGAGCACCAGTCCCGCCCTCGCCATTTCCGATATCTTCAGCCGGCTGCCGCCGAAAACAATGGCATTGGGCGGGGTCGCCACCGGCATCATAAAGGCGCAGGAGGCGGAAAGGGTGGCTGGAATCATCAGCATCAGGGGATGGATGTTCATCCCCACGGCCACGCAGGCGAGGATCGGAAGAAACATCTCCGCGGTGGCCGTGTTGGAGGTCAGTTCCGTCAAAAAAGTGATGGTCAGGCATATCAGGACAACCATCAGAAACGGGGATACCCCGGTCAGCCCGGAAAATTTTTTTCCGATCAGCAAAGACAGCCCAGTGACCTGAAACCCCTTTGCCAGGGCAAACCCGCCGCCAAAAAGCAGAACAATATCCCAGGGGAGTTTTTTGATTTCATCCACGTCGATGATGGCCGGGGATCGGGCCTCTGGGCTTCTTGAGGGAAACAGAAACAGGATCAGGACCATGCCCAGGGCCACGCTGCCGTCGTCGATCATGTCCGGATAAGGAAGCAGCGAAGACCATCCCGGAATAACGACCGGACCAAGCACCAGTTCCTGCCGAAACACCCATAGAAAAGCGGTGGCGGCAAACACGGTCAACACCACTTTTTCCTCAAAGTTCATGGGCCCGAGCGCCCGGTATTGATCCTCCAGGATGGATCGTTCCACACCGAGCCTGCGGGGTGGACGGTAGATCACCCGGGTAAGCATGAACCAGGTGATCAGCAGCATCCCGATGCTCAGCGGCAGCCCCATGATAAACCACTGGCCGAAGGAGATCGGCTCGGCATTCGGAAAGGTGATTTTAAAGATGCGGACAAACGAGAGGTTCGGGGGGGTGCCCACGATGGTCGCAATTCCGCCCAGGGAACAGGAATAGGCGATCCCCAGCAGCAGGGCCACGGCAAACCGATGGGTGGTCTTCGCATCAAAATCGCTTTCCATTCGATAGATGATCGCCAGCCCGATGGGAAGCATCATGATGGCGGTGGCGGTATTTGAAATCCACATGGACAAAAATGCCGAAGCGGCCATAAACCCCAAAATGATTCGGGACGGCCCGCCGCCGATCAGACGGATAATCCAAAGGGCGACCCGCTTGTGAAGCCCCCATTTTTCCATGGCCAGGGCGATGATAAATCCGCCGATAAATAAAAATATCAAGCTGTTAAAATAAATCGGGGCGGTATCTCCGGCCTTTAATATGCCCAGAAGCGGAAAAAGCACCATGGGAAGCAGAGCCGTGGCCGAAATGGGAATGGCTTCGGTGATCCACCAGACGGCCATCAGGGCCGCCACCGCAGCCATGCGGGGAACCACGGGACGGGAGGGATCAAGGTCTAGGCATAACGCCAGTCCAAAAAGGATCGGGCCTAGAGCAAGGCCGATTTTCTGGGTTTTGGTTCTACCGGATCGATGGGCGGGACCAGTCATCTTCTCAGGGTCAGGCTAACGGGTTTGCGCGCCACTTTGGGCCGAACAAGCCGGCCTGACGCAAACATGAAACCGGCCGACGGCGGGCGCGGCGGCGATTCGTTTTAAAACCCATCAAACCCGCACACCCCCCTCACCGATCTCGGCGTGATATTGCTGAAGGGATTTCGGCCTGGATTCGCCCTGCCGTCGCGCCCCAATCCCGCGGGCTGCCGCCAGGGCCGCGGCCAGGGTGGTGATGTAGGGCACCTTATAGTTGATCGCCGCTTTCCGAATATAGGAATCATCATCCTGGCTTTCCTTGCCGCTGGGGGTGTTTACGACCAGCTGAATGTTTCCGTTCTTGATCTCATCCACGATGTCCGGACGGCCATATCCCAGTTTTCGAATCGGTTCCGCAAGGATTCCGTATTCGGCCAGAAATTCCCGCGTCCCGTTGGTGGCATAAATTTTAAAATTCAAATCCTTAAACAGACGGGCCGGCTCCAGCACCCCGGCCTTGTCCGCGTTCGCCACGGTAATCAGCACGCTCCCCTCAAGCGGCAACGGGGTCTGGGTGGCTTCCTGGGATTTGAAAAACGCCAGACCAAAGGAGTCGGCCAGCCCCAGCACCTCGCCGGTGGAGCGCATTTCCGGGCCCAGCAGGGGATCCACCTCCGGGAACATGTTAAACGGAAAGACCGCCTCCTTGACCCCGAAATGGTGAATCCCCTTATGGGACAGGGGGAAATCCGACAGCTTCTTTCCCAGCATGATCTGGGTGGCGACCCGCGCCATGGAAATGTTGCATACCTTGGAAACCAGCGGAACCGTGCGGGAGGCCCGGGGATTGGCCTCAAGGATATAGACCGTGTTGTCGACGATGGCGTACTGGATGTTCATCAGCCCGACAACCTTCAGGGCCATGGCGATCTTCCGCGTGTACTCATGGATGGTATCTAAATGTTTTACGGATATGCTGACCGGGGGGATCACGCAGGCCGAATCCCCGGAATGCCCCCCGGCCAGTTCGATGTGCTCCATCACGGCGGGGACAAAGGCATCGGCTCCGTCGGCAATGGCGTCCGCCTCGGACTCAATGGCGTTTTGAAGGAATTTGTCAATCAGAATGGGACGTTCCGGCGATACCGCCACGGCAACGGCCATATAACGCCTTAACATCGCCTCATCCAAAACAATCACCATGGCCCGGCCCCCGAGCACATAGGAGGGGCGAACCATCAGGGGATAGCCTATTTTCTCGGCGATGGCCAGGGCCGCCGCCTCCGAGTGGGCCATTCCGGACTCGGGCTGGGGAATCCCCAGATCCCGCATCACCTGTCGAAACCGGTCCCGGTCCTCGGCCAGGTCGATGGTATCCGGCGAAGTGCCCAGAATGCGAACCCCCTCGGCCTCCAGTTCCTTGGCGATGTTTAAGGGGGTCTGGCCGCCGAACTGCACAATCACGCCTTCGGGTTTTTCCTTTTCATAAATGCTCAGCACGTCTTCCACGGTGAGCGGCTCGAAATAGAGCCGGTCCGAGGTGTCATAATCGGTGGAGACCGTCTCCGGGTTGCAGTTCACCATGATCGATTCATAGCCGGCATCCCGAATCGCAAGCGCCGCATGAACGCAGCAGTAATCAAACTCGATCCCCTGACCGATCCGGTTCGGCCCGCCGCCCAGCACCATGATTTTTTTGCGGTCGCTGACCGCCACTTGGTCCGGAGCGTTGTAGGTAGAGTAATAGTAGGCAGCGTTCTCCACCCCGCTCACCGGAACCGGGGCCCAGGCTTCACCCACCCCTAAGGATTTGCGTTTTTCCCGAAGGCTCTGTTCGGGAATTTTAAGAATCTGGGACAGGTATCTGTCGGCGAACCCGTCCTTTTTCGCCTGAATCAGCAGGGCATCGGTCGGCATTTGCCCTTGATATTTGAGAAGCGCCTCCTCCGAATCGACCAGCTGCTTCATCTGTTCGATAAACCAGGGCTTGATAAAGGTTTTTTCATACAGCGCGTCGATGCCGGCGCCTTTGCGAAGGGCCTCATACATGATGAACTGCCGTTCGCTGGTCGGCTCATGAAGCAGAGCCATCAGCTCCTCAAGGCTTTTTTCGTGAAAATCCTTCGCAAAACCCAGGCCGTACCTTCCGTTTTCCAGGGAGCGGATGGATTTCTGAAACGCCTCCTTATAGGTCTTGCCGATGCTC
>CAZFWD010000144.1:0-4307 GCA_964522535.1 uncultured Desulfonema sp. | reverse complement strand
TGGGTAGGTAATAATTCAGTTTCGGGGAATTAATTTCTCCATCTCCGGAAATGTAAATATCAATTCTTTGCCTCTCCCCTGAATGAATTTGAGGATTTTCCACCAATACATTGAGCTGATATGATCCGCTATTGCCTTTTGCGAATGAGGGTGGAACGCTGAATAGCGATAAAACCGCCAATAGTAAGAATATTTTGTTTGGAGGAAAGAACGGACGGTCATGAATAAATGAATTTTTATCCATTTTCAGAAAATCCGGGGGGCTTAGTTAAAGTTCAATTTTTCGTTATGATCTCCTGTTTTTATAAGACAGCGTAAATAAGGAGTTCCCGTCTCTCCTGTCAGGCCTTCTTTTTGCCGAATCATTGATGATTTATAAGGTACAAATCAAGGTGATCCTATTTATCATTTTTTTCCATAAATTTTTTTCAGGTACATTTTGTAAAATTTAGGAAACCCCATATGCTTTTGAGTGAGGCACCGCTCATCTCACAGCATCCACGGCTTCGGGATTTGTCGTAACTTCACGGATAAGCGTTTTGATTTCCTCATCAGAGCCGCGTTCCCAGATCGAACGAACAAATTGCCACGCCCCATTGTCCGGGTTCTACGTTTATGTGCCGGTGTTCTATAAACTTTAATTCCTGTAAATCAACCTTATAATAAATCTGATGATTTATTAGCATAATTACATACCCAAAGCAAGGTATACGCGGCGGCTACTTCTTGGCTTTTAGCGCCCGCCATTTGTTCAGGCGTTCCTTGATGACCTTCTCATAGCCCCGGTCGGTGGGGGTGTAGAAGATGCTGCCTTTTAGTTTTTCCGGCAGGTAGTCCTGGGGCACGTAGGCGTCCTTGTAGGAATGGGCGTATTTGTAGCCTTGAGCGTAGCCGATGTCCTTCATCAGCCTGGTGGGGGCGTTTCGAATATGCAGGGGCACCGGCAGGCCGCCGGTTTTTTTGATGGCGCTCAAGGTTTCGCCGTAGGCCCTGTAGATGCTGTTGCTTTTGGGCGCGGTGGCCAGGTAGACCGTAGCCTGGGCCAGGCACAGGTCGCCTTCCGGGGAACCCAGAAACCGGTAGGCGTTCATGGCGTCCATGGCAATGGCCAGGGCCTGGGGGTCGGCGTTTCCCACATCCTCTGCGGCGAACCGGACCATGCGGCGGGCGATATACAGCGGGTCTTCGCCGGCGGAGAGCATTCGGCCGAGCCAGTACAGGGCCGCATCCGGATCGCTTCCCCGCAGGCTTTTGTGAAACGCGGAGATGATGTTGTAGTGCTCTTCGCCGGACTTGTCGTAGGCCGGCGCTTTTCGAGCAAGCGCGGTTTCCACGTCCTTTAGGGTGATTTCAGATCCTTTGTTTAAGTTGACGGCGGAAACCTCCAGGGCGTTTAACGCGGCACGCGCATCCCCGTCCGATATGTCGATGATATGGATCAGGGCCTCATCCGTGATGCGGACGCCCATTTGTCCCAGCCCGTTTTCCTCGTCGGCAAACGCCCGGGCAAGCAGGGTCTTCATGTCTTCGTCTGCCAGGGGAAAAAGGGTGATGACCTGGCAGCGGGACATCAGCGCGGGAATGACCTCAAAGGAGGGATTTTCCGTGGTGGCGCCGATCAGAGTGATCAGCCCGCTTTCCACATGGGGGAGAAAGGCGTCCTGCTGGGACTTGTTGAACCGGTGGATTTCGTCCACAAAAAGGATAGTTCGTTTTCGGTGAAGGTTGCGCTGGTCCCTGGCAATCTCAATGACCTCCCGGAGCTCCTTTACGCCCGAGAGCACCGCTGAGAAATGGGCGAAATGGCATTTGGTGGCATCCGCGATGATCCGGGCCAGGGTGGTCTTTCCGCTTCCGGGCGGCCCCCAGAGGATCATGGAGAAGATTTTGTCCTGTTCAATGGCGTTTCCAATCAGGGTGCCTTTTCCCACGGCGTGGGCTTGGCCGATGAACTGATCCAGGCGGGAAGGGCGCATTCGGTCCGCCAGGGGCCTTTGCCCGGCGGTGGCTTTTTTCGCCGCAGCCTCAAACAGGTCTGATGTTTTCTTGTCTTCCATGTTCAGGCGGATTACGAAGCCATCTATTTTGATGGGTATGCATTTCGGGTTCTTTTTTTTCGGTGTCCCGCGGTCTGTTTTTTGGGGCGGGTTCTGGCAACAGGCTCCCGGCGCTGTCTTAAAAACAGGCGGATCGGGGTTTTATCCAGGCCGGTTTGCTCACGGATTTGATTGATCAGGTAGCGCTGGTATGAAAAATGAACCCCTTCGGGAAAGTTGACAAAGCAGACAAAGGCCGGCGGCTTATTCGCGATCTGGGTGGCGTAGTAGAACTTGAGCCGTTTGCCATGGTACAGGGAGGGTTCGGTTTTTTCCGTGGCGCGGTTGATGATCTGGTTGAGCGGGCCGGTGGCGATTCGCCGGGAATACTGTTCGTATAGCTGCTCCACTGCATTAAAGATTTGGGGGACCCGCTTTCCGGTCAGGGCGGAAATGGGGATCACCGGCGCGAAGTTTAGATATTTGGCCTCTATCCTCAGGTCTTCGGTGACTTTTTTAAGGGTTTTGCTGTTTTTTTCCACAAGGTCCCATTTGTTCAACAGAAAGATGCACCCGCAGCTCCGCTCAAAGGCGTATCCGGCGATTTTGACATCCTGTTCCGTGATTCCCTCAAAGGCGTCCAGCAGGATCAAGGCGATATCGCAGCGTTCGATGCTCTGCAGGGCCTTGATGATGGAGAACTTTTCGATTTTGGCGGACACCTTTTTTTTGCGCCGAATGCCGGCGGTGTCGATGAGCAGGTAGGATTTTCCGTTGATCTCGCAGGCCGTGTCTATGGAATCCCTCGTGGTTCCGGGGGTTTCGCTGACAATCATTCGGTTTTCACCGATGATCCGGTTGACCAGGGAGGATTTGCCCACGTTCGGCCGGCCGATAACGGCGATTTTAATCATTTCCGCAGGCTCTTCGGGCGGAAGGGCGGGCAGGGCGGCGACCAGGTCGTCTAAAAAATCCGGAACCCCGTACCCGTGCTCGGCCGATACCGGGTAGAGGGTGTCAATCCCTAAACGGTGAAACTCGTAGAGGTTTTTTTCCAGTCCGGAATGGTCGATTTTGTTGACCGCGTAAAAAACCGCAAGGCTTTTGCCCCTCAGCAGCTTGATCAGTTCGTCGTCAAAAGGGGAAAGGCCGGATTTTCCGTCCAAAAGCAGGATAACCGCATGGGCATGGGCGATCGCCTGGGCCACCTGCTCCCGGCTTTGGGGTGAGAACGCGGAGGCGTCGTTTGCGGAAACCCCGCCGGTGTCGATGACCGTGAAGGAGACATCCTTCCAGGTGGCTGATCCGTAATGGCGGTCCCGGGTGACGCCTGGAAGGTCGTCCACCAGGGCGTCCCGTGTTCGGGTGATCCGGTTGAACAGGGTGGATTTCCCGGCATTGGGGCGGCCGACGATCGCGACGACAGGTTTCATGGTAGACGCCTATGCAAATGCGGTTTTGGGGTGGTCGGACAGCCGGATTTGCGGGCTGGCTATGCGTGCGCGTTCCAGGACTATATTTTATAGATGATCCGCTGATCCGTGATGATGATGTCCACGTACCGGTCATGGGGTTCCATGGGCACCGCCGGGGTCATCTGCTCTTCCAAGGCAAAGGCCACCTTCCTGGCCGTGATCGGAAGCTCGGGAATAAGGCGGTCGTAGCGGCCGGTCCCGTCCCCGATCCGCCCGCCCTTTTCATCAAAGGCGATGCCGGGGATGATGGCGATGTCGATATTTCCGATATCCAGGAGCTTGCACCGGTCCGGGTCCGGCATGAGCATATTGTTCGGCCCGGGTTTCAAGTCCGACTGAAGATCATACAGTTTATACAGCTTTGCCCCGTTGTTGTCGGCGGAAAACAGGGGGAGAACGATCTCCTTTGATGTCTGGCTGCACCGTTTCAGGATTTGCCGGGTATCCACCTCATACGGTTGATTGACATAGAGCAGTGTGGTTTCGGCTTCAAGAAAATTCGCAAAGGCAAAGAGACGGTCCTCGATCAGCTTGCATTTGTTACGCATCTCCTTTGCCGAAAGGGCTTTTAGCTTTTTTTCAACCGTTTTTCGAATTTCCTGCTTGTTCTGTTTGAGATCGTCCATAAATCGGCTCCGTTGCGAATGATCATCCTGTTTTTGATGATTATACATAATTATGGGAAATTTGCAATAATGATTGACGCATTATATGCCGCGTGGTAATTTTTATTATTTAAAATATGAATTTTATCCGTCAAAATGAATGCAAATTCAATTGAAATATAGGTACTAAA
>CAZFWD010000143.1:0-5159 GCA_964522535.1 uncultured Desulfonema sp. | reverse complement strand
AGGAGCCTTGCCCCGGCTGAAGGTGACGTTGCCCGCGCCGGCGGCGACCGATTCGGATACGGTGGGTTCTTTGGCCAGGCCGTATTTTGAAAAATCGATAAACGTCCCGCTGCCCAGATCTTCCATCACCGGCAGGTGATACCGTTCCCCCAACGCGACCAGGGCGTTTAAGGAAACCGAGGCGGTGAAGCCGATCATGCCGAAGTTGCTGGCGTGCACCTTGAGCAGCAGGCCGGTGGCGTCGTTGATGGCGCGCTGATAGTCGCTCAGGTGGGTGCGGTTGGTGGTGCCGACCTCTTTTAAGATCGCGCCGCTTTTGGCCATTATATCCGGAATCCGGAAGGATCCGCCGATCTCCACCAGTTCCCCCCGTGAGACGATCACCTCTCGGTTTTTCGCGAGGGTATCCAGGCAAAGCAGCACGGCGCCGGCGTTGTTGTTGACGACCATGGCGGATTCGGCGCCGCTGATTTCGCAGAGGAGGTCTTCGACATGGGTGTACCGAAGGCCGCGTTTTCCGGCGGCCAGATCGAACTCCAGGTTGGCGTACCGGCATGCAATGACCGCCAGGTGCTCCATTGCTTCACGGGCGAGCAGGGACCGTCCCAGGTTCGTATGAACCACCACCCCGGTGGCGTTGATGGTGCGGACCAGGTTGAAGGACATGGCGGATTTGACGGCCGCCTTCACCTTGTTGAGGATGTCGGCCTCGGACAGCGCCGCTTCCGTTATGCCCGCCGGGTCACTGAGGATCGCCTGCCGGTACTGATCCACCACCAGCCGGGCCGCAGCGGTGAGCACGGTTTTCGGAGCGCCTTCCAGATCCTGGCCCGCCCTGGCGGTTTCAAGGATGCGATCGATCCCGGGAAGCTTTTTAAGCAGGGCCTGCCGGTTCAGGCCGGCATGTTTCTTTTTTTGTAAATCCGTCATTCGCGCCGTTCCGTCTCTGTTTCAAACGTTGATGATCTTAAGATTGTGATTGCATATCATTTCAAGCAGATGGTTTTCAACAGATTTTTCATTTCGCCACCGAGGCCGGTATACCCGGATTGGCGGAAAGAAAACCCTTTTGAAGCGAACGGTTTTGGAGTATACTCAATCAAATTGAACAAACAGGGGGGCGAATGAAACAGGCCAAGGATTTTATTATCTTTCCGCTGGATGTGCCGACCCTTAAAGAGGCGGCCGGGTACATCGCGTCCCTTTCCGGGCATGTGGGCATGTTCAAGGTGGGGCTGGAGTTGTTTATTCAGTCCGGCCCGAAGGTCATCCGCATGATTCAGGAATCCGGGGATGCGCGAATTTTTCTGGATTTGAAGCTGCATGATATCCCCGCTACGGTGGCACGGGCCATGGCGCGGATCGCCGATCTGGGGGTCCGGTTCGCCTCGGCGCATTGCGGGGAAACCCCCCGAATGCTTGAGGCCGCGGTAAAGGGCGGCGGCGGCCGGGTGGGGGTCCTCGGTATCACCGTACTGACGAGTGTCTCTTCGGGCGACATCGAGATCGCCGGCTTTAAAGAGGAATTCGCAAGGGACATGTCGAAGCTGGTGTTAAACCGGGCCGGCATGGCCAAGGCCGCCGGGTGCGCCGGCGTCGTCTGTTCGGGGAAGGAGGTTCGAATGATCAAGGAGATTTTCGGCGATCAATTCGTGACGGTCACACCGGGCATTCGGCCGGTCTGGGCCATGCCCGAGGGGGATGACCAGCGTCGGGTGGTGACCCCCGCCAAGGCCATTGAAGACGGCGCGGACTTTCTGGTCATCGGGCGGCCGATACGGGATGCCCTGGATCCGGTATCGGCGGTGAAAAGGATCGCGGATGAAATCGCATCGGCGCGCAGCCCCACGGGCTCACCATATGCATAACCGGTAAAGGATCATGCCCAGGATGACGGCGGCCAGGGCTGACGCGAAGAAGAGGTGATCCTCATCAAACCGTTTCATGGGCGGATTCGGCAGGGGCCTTACGGATTCCGTTTGTCTAAACCGAACGCGGCGTGAAGCGCCCGGACCGCAAGTTCCGTATATTTTTCCTCGATGATGCAGGATATTCGGATTTCTGAGGTGCTGATCATCAGGATATTGATTTTTTCGGCGGCCAGGGCGGAGAACATCTTCGCGGCCACGCCCGAGTGGCTTCTCATTCCCACCCCGATGACCGATACCTTTGCGATCTGGTCATCCCCCAGGACCTCGGTGGCCTTTATTTTTTTCGCCGTTTTTTTGGAGATCTGCATGGCGGTCTTGTAATCGGCCTTGGGTACGGTAAACGTCAGATCCGTCATATGCTCAGCGCGGGTATTTTGAATAATGATGTCCACGACGATGCCGGCATCGGAGATGGGGGTGAGGATGCGGGCGGCAGTTCCCGGCGTGTCCGGGACCTTCAGCAGGGTGATCCTGGCTTCGTTTTTATTGTGCGTGACACCCGAGACAACCACCTTTTCCATATTGGCATCTTCCTTAACCAGCATGGTTCCTTCCTCCTCGTTAAACGATGATCTGACATGAATGGGGACATTATACTTTTTGGCGAACTCCACCGAGCGGATCTGGAGCACCTTCGCGCCGAGGCTTGCCATTTCCAGCATTTCATCATAGGTGATGCGGCTCAGTTTGATTGCTTTTTCGCAGATGTTCGGGTCCGCGGTATAGACGCCGCAGACATCGGTGTAGATTTCACACTGGTCCGCTTTGATCGCCGCAGCCACGGCGACCGCGGAGGTATCCGATCCCCCTCGCCCAAGCGTGGTGATATCCCCCTTGGCGTCCGCCCCCTGGAACCCGGCGATGATGACGATGTGATCCTGCTCAAGCAGCTTTCGAATACGGGTCGCCCCGATGTCGAGTATGCGCGCCTTGCTGGCCATGCTGTCGGTGAGGATTTCGGCCTGGTAGCCCAAAAGCGACCTGGCCTTGTAGCCCATGGCGATCAGCGTCATGGCCATCAGTGCGACCGTGGTCTGCTCGCCGGTGGCCATCAGCACATCGAGCTCCCGCTTGTCGGGAAACTCCGTTATCTTCTCCGCGGTTTGGATGATGCTGTCGGTGACCCCGCTCATGGCGGAAAGGATGACGACCACGCGGTTGCCCTGGTCGTAGGTTTTGGCAATCCGGCTGGCGACGTTTTTGATCCGGTCAAGGTCGCCGACCGAGGATCCCCCGTATTTTTGTACGATAAGCGCCATCGGTTTACCCCTTATCTTCGGAGAATTCAAGATGTTTAAGCCGCTTTAGCAGATCGACCGGGTTTCGTCCATAAAAAAAAAGAGAAAACCCTCGGGAGGTGGCGTTCACCATTTTGATGCGGATGCCGATATCCGGCCGCAGATCTGCGGCCGGCATTTGCTCGGCCCATTCAACGGCGATCACGCCGTTTTGTTCCAGGACTTCATAAAGCCCGGTGTCCTCCAATTGATCCGATGCGCATATTCGGTACAGGTCCACATGAAACAGCCTCAGGCGGCCGGGGTATTCGTTGATCAGGGTATAGCTCGGGCTGGTGACGCGAAACCCTTCAGGAACGGCCAGGCCCCGGGCGAGCCCTTGCACGAAAACGGTTTTTCCGCTTCCCAGCCCGCCGGTCAAGGCGATCACGGTTTTTGCGTCAAGATGCCGGCCGATGGTCTCCCCCAGCAGGCGGGTCTTATCCGGCGAACAGGTGGTGATGTCAAGGGTTTTCTGCATTTTTGCGGGGTCTGGAAAAGCTATTGAAACGGCCGGCTAAAGCGGTTCCGGCTGCGGACTGCGGTAAACATGCGGATCGCCGTATGCGCGATGGCCTGTCAGCCCCGCAATCACCTTCGGAAGCAATCCCATGACGTCCGATGCGACATACCCGTAAGGCCCCATGGACTGGGCGGTTTCATCGGCGGCGGCCCCGTGAATGTATACGGCGATATGGGCGGCCTGTTCCGGCGAATACCCCTGGGCGATCAACCCGGCAATAACCCCGGTGAGCACATCTCCCATGCCGGCCGAGGCCATCCCCGGGTTTCCCGTGGGGTTGATATGCACATAACCGTCCGGATGCGCAATCACGGTCCGGGCGCCCTTTAAGACAAGGTGCAGGCCGTATTTTTCGGCAAAGGCGCGGGCGCAGGATATCCGGTCCGTCTGCACCTTCGCCGGATCGGCGTCGATCAGCCGCGCCATTTCACCGGGGTGAGGGGTCAGGACGATTTCGGCTTTTTTCTTTTTTAAAATATTCGGGTTCTCCGCCAGGCAGTTTAAGCCGTCCGCATCCACGACGACCGGGACCGGGCTTTCTCGAATCAGACGACAAACAAGCTTTCGGGTTTCAGCCGCCGTGCCCATGCCGGGCCCAAGGGCCAGGCAGGCCTTGTCCGACAGCAGCGCCAGGATCGGATCAATGGAGCGATCGCCGTGAACGCCGAAGACGGTTTCGGGCAGGGGCGCGGTCATGACCTCCAGGATCTGGGGCGCCACCGCGAGGGTTAAGCCCTTCGGAATGCCCAGGGTGACCAGGCCCGCTCCGTCCCTCAAGGCGGATCTGGCGCACAGCGCCGCGGCCCCGGTTTTGCCGGGCCCGCCGGCCACCACCAGGAGATGCCCGGTCCTGCCTTTATGGGTATCGGCGGCGCGGGGTTTGAGATACCCGTGAATGGTGTTGCGGGTCAGCAGGTGCTGCCGAGGGCCGACCGCTTCAACGATATGAGACGGTATGCCGATGTCTATGACATGGAGGTCACCGGTCAGGGATGCGCCGGGCAGCAGGGCATGACCGATCTTGGGAAAGGCGAAGGTGGCGGTGGCCGATGCGCGAATACAGCAGCCGCAGGGTTGCCCCGTGTCCGCATGCAGGCCGGACGGGATGTCCACGGAAAACACCGGTCGGCCGGTGGCGTTAACAAATTCGATCACCGATCTGAAAAATCCTTTCACCTCCGCGCTTAACCCGGTCCCGAGGATGGCGTCTACGAACAGCTGCTGGTGCGCCAGCTCGGTTTTAATCCGGTCAAAGGCGGCCTGATTCAAAACCTCCCGCACCTCAATACCCAGGGGGGAGAGCAGATGCAGGTTGTCTGCCGCATGCCCGGTCACCCGGTCGCTTTGGGTCAGCAGATAAACGGTGACGTGCACTCCGCGCTGGGAAAGGTAGCGCGCCACCACAAACCCGTCCCCGCCGTTGTTGCC
>CAZFWD010000142.1:0-7516 GCA_964522535.1 uncultured Desulfonema sp. | reverse complement strand
AAAAAAATAAATAAAAAAAACAGATCCCCGAAAGTCATGACGCACCTTTATCCCTTTTAGCCACTTGTAACTTTAGTCACTCCAAACTTCAGTTACTTGTAACTTTTTCGCTTTATTCGGGTCAGAACGTATCCTATTTACCAGGCCCCGGGGTCTCGGGACCGCTTTCCTTGTCAGCGCCTATCGAATCCCGCATCTGGGTATCGGCCTGAATGTTTTTCATCCGCAGGTAATCCATGATGCCGAGGTTCCCCTTTCTGAATGCATCCGCCATGGCCAGGGGCACCTGCGCTTCAGCTTCAACGACCTTGGCCCGCATCTCCTGCACCCTTGCCACCATCTCCTGCTCCACGGCATGCGCCATGGCCCGGCGCTCCTCGGCCTTTGCCTGAGCGATCTTCTTATCCGCCTCGGCCCGGTCCGTGGCGAGCACGGCCCCGATGTTCTTTCCCACATCCACATCCGCGATGTCGATGGAAAGGATTTCAAACGCGGTGCCCGCATCCAGCCCCTTTTCAAGCACACGCTTTGAAATGCTGTCCGGATTTTCAAGCACATCCTTATGACTTTCCGCCGAACCGATGGAACTGACAATGCCTTCACCGACCCTGGCAAGGATGGTCTCTTCCCCGGCACCGCCCACCAGCCGGTCGAGATTGGCCCGAACCGTGACCCTTGACAGGGCCTTCAACTGAATACCGTCTTTGGCCATGGCCGAGACCAGCGGCGTTTCGATCACCTTCGGGTTGACGCTCATCTGAACGGCTTCCAGGACATTCCTGCCTGCCAGGTCAATGGCGGCGGCGCGCTTGAACTTCAGGTCGATATTGGCCTTGTCCGCCGCGATCAGCGCCTGCACCACCCGCATCACATCCCCGCCCGCCAGAAAATGCGATTCCAGATCATTGGTGGAAATATCGATACCGGCCTTGACCGCCATGATTTTTACGGTGACCACCAGATTCGGGGGCACCTTTCGAAACCGCATGAAAACGATGTTGACCAGACCCACACGGGCGCCGGACACCAGCGCCTGAACCCAGAGCGAAATTGCGGATCCGATAAAATACAACAGGATGATGCCCGCGATGCCAAGAAAAATTAAAAGAACGGATGTAACCATTTTCACCCTCCTTGATTTTTAATTATTGTTTCACTTCCCTGACCACGATGCGGTTTCCGTCAACCGCCAAAACCTCGATGGCCGCTCCCTTGTGAATATACTCCCCCCGGCTGACCACATCCACCCGCCGGTTGTCAATCATCGCGGTCCCGGCGGGCCGAAGGTCCGTGAGGACCGTGCCGGTACGCCCCATGTATGCGGAAAGCTCCTCGGATTGGGAAGAATACCCGTTGGCCTTTGACAGCGATGTTTTCAGGGTCGCCGGAGATTTCGCAAGCAGTTTAATCCCCACAAAAAACACAAACGGCAGCATGATCAGGTCCGCCGTGACAAACACCATGCCGGCAAAGGTGGATACCTCGGTAAACACCAGATACAGGGAATACCCGAACAGCCCGATCGTGATCACGCTCAGCACCCCGCCCGATGGAAGAATAATCTCCGCGATCAGGACAAGCACGCCGAGCATCTGAAGGATGATGGGAAATGCCAGGGCAGGCATCACGACGGTCCCTTCTTTGATACGATAATCCGGTTTCCCTTAACCGCCGAAACCACAATGGGGGTCCCCTTTTGCATAAACTCTCCCTCGGTCACCACATCAAACAGGTCATCATGGAAATCCGCTTTTCCGGCGGGCCTGAGGTAGGTTAAGGCCACCCCGGTATCACCGACCGTTATCCTTCCGGTTTCACTGGAATCCGCATGGGCGTCCTTTAAGCTGGTCTTCAGGTAAGGCCCCTCCCGGCGGCTTGAAAAAAGCGGCAGCACATACCGCAGAAAAAACAGAGCGATGAGAAACGCCGCCAGATAAGCGCCGATCACCACGGCGATGTTGTGCAGGAGAAGATCCCCCTGCCACGGGATCGACGGGTCGGGAATGACAAACCCCTGAAAGGCCAGAATCATTCCCACGGCGATACAGATAACAGCGGCAAACCCGGCGATACCGAAACCGGGAAGCACGAACACCTCGACCCCCACCAGAACCAGACCGAGGAGGATGATTACAAGCTCGATGTAATCGGCAAGCCCCACCAGGTATTGATTCAAAAAAACAATCGCCAGGCAGGTAATCCCGAGGATTCCGGGCAGCCCGAACCCCGGGGCTTTCATTTCCATATAGAGCGCGGCCAGACCGATCATCAGCAGGATCGGCGCGATGCTTTCAATAAACCGGACCATGCTCTCGGACCAGGTCTGCTCGATAGGGATCCGCTCATAATCATCCATCCCCATGTTATGGAGCATCTCATCGATACTCGCCGCGGTCATCCTTGAAAACCCAAGATCCAGGGCTTCGGTGGCATCCATGGTCAACAGCTCCCCCTCGGCCACCACGGTTTTTTTAGAGGTGATCCGCTCCTTTTCCGCGGGCCTCAAGTCCTCATAGTCATGGGCATCCATGAAAACCCGCTTCCCATCCATTTCAACGGCATAGACCACCTTTTCAGGGGTGACCATGGCTTCGGCCAGGACCTCGGGATAGCCGTTGCGCTTGGCCAGGGCGCGGAACTTGGCGCGAATGGGCGACTGAAACTTCTCCCCCATCATCTCAACCCCCTCCTGGGTGTAGGAGATCGGCGCGCAGTCGCCGATGGTGGTGGCCGGCCGCATGACCAGATCGCCGCAGGCCAAAGCAATCAACGCTCCGGCCGAAATCGCCTTCTTGTCCACAAAGGCGATACTCCGGTCTTCCGGAATTCTCAGAAGGATATCCACGATCTCCAGGGCGGAATCCACCCGGCCCCCGAAGGTGTCGATGTTCACCACCACCAACCCGTCGGGGTCCTTGGAGACCTCCTCGTAGGCCCTTTCCATAAACGCCGCCATTCCGGCATCCACGGTCCCGAAAAGGGAGACGACATACACCTTCTGGCCGGGGGCGGCGGGAAGGCAAACGGGCATTGCCAAAAGCAGCACAAGGCATGCGCTGAACCGGATCGCCTGCCAAATGTTAAGCCTGCGGATCATGCGGTACGGATTCCCCCATAAACCGGTTTTGTCCTAAACGAAAATGCCGGCAAACCCGAATTAATCCGACCGGGCTGTTCATCCCCATTGCTTCCAACTCTACAAAATATCTATACTTTCTAATCCGTGGAGTACAACTTGACATCCCGTATCCATTTGACTATGTTAAGCCCCAATCTGGAAGGAGAATGATATTGAACATCACAGATTACCTGAAAAAAGGCAATATCTTTTTAAATCTCCCGCTTGAAGACAACGTATGCCGCTGACAGCCTTCTTTGCGCTCAAAAATCAACTTGAAAAAGACTGAATCAATATGCATCTCCTTGTTGCCGTGATTGAAAACGAAGACCTTTTGGATGACCTGATCACCGGTCATCCGTGGAAAAACCGAAGCGCTCAAAGACCGGTGCAAAATCGGAAACAATTTTTTCCCCTGTCAGGCCGTACTGTTCGAGCGAATAGACATGTTTGCTTTTGTAGTTTTTTGCCCGTTCGGTCTCCTGCCGAAGCAATCGCCGGTAGGAATCCGACAGGTTATACCCGAAACGGGCATACAGCGCCTTTACGAAACCGCCCGGATCGGCCATCATACGATCATAGGTTTCCACCGCCTGGCAGTCCGCAGGCCTTGTGTCGAGCTGATCCAGGGGATAGGTATACCAGTGCGATATCAGGGATAAAACCCTTTCTGTCACAACAGACTGGTCCGCGGTGTTAAACCTGTTGAACCCGTAAGAAATCCAGCTGATGGCCGAAGGGACCGCTTCAAAAGGGGTTCTCACCATGCAGACGATCCGTGCGTCCGGAAAGGTCTCGTAAATTGCATTGATCTTACTGCTGGAGGCCGGGTTCTTGGATAAAAAATGCTTCTCCGGGCCGAACACATACAAATGCCGCTGAACGCATTTTTTGTAAAACCCCATGATCGCTTTTTTCTGTTGCGGGTTGATATCCGTATCAAACCGGCTGAAGGGTTCCATCTCCTCAAAGGGAAACATGAACAAAAGAAACAGGGAGGAGAAAATATGCATGAGAATGATCTCATCCTCTTCGGGCTCAAAATGGCTGAGTTTATGCATGCTGCGGGAGCCGGCAAACATTCGGTTTTCTAAAGCCACGGCCAGTCGGTAAAGGGGCTTGCCGATCAACCGGTCCGCCTTTCCCAGAAGCAGAAAAAATTTTTTCTGAAGGATGGAGGGGGCGAGCAGTATCTCCCAGAGTTTCAAAGAAGTAAACTGTTTTTCATCGTGGTGGATCAGCCGGTGCAAAAAGGTGGTGCCGCCCCGGGGAAACCCCACCACGAAAAGGGGTTTGTCCACAACAATCTTTCGATACCCTCGAAAAAAAATGTCATCCAAAAAAAGGCAGATCCAGGTGAGCGTCTCCTGGAATAAAAACCAGAGCGGAAAAAAAAGCACGAAGCAGATCCGTTTGACCGTAAACCGCGCGCCCGTGGTATGGTAGGCGAAAATCGACTTGAGCCACATGCGGATCATCAGCCGCGCGTTAAATGTCATGCCCCCTCCTTTTCTTATTCCCCGGAAAAACACCGGCGAAGCACCGATGCGACCTCAGCCGTGATCCCTTCCGAATGCGGCTGCTCTAAAACAGCGCTGTCGTGTAAACATCGAGCGAGGGTTGAAAGGATCCTCAGGTGGCATTCCGGGGATTGCTTTCGAGGACTGACCAGGGCCAGGACAAGACGCGTCGGCGCCACGCACCCTGAAAGGGTCCAGGCCCATTCTCCCGAGCCGATAAAAATCGTCGTGTCTTCCACCACCTCGCTGTGGGCATGGAGCAGGATTTTTCCGGGCGCGAGTTCCACCGGGTAGGTTTCCGCCGAAACCGTCAAAAGAGACCAGGCCGATTCATGCTGCTGCGGGGCCCAGGCGGTCCGGCCGCGGATCATCTGCCGAATCACGCCCCGAATATCGGACACCCCGCTCAGATCACCGCAGGGAATGATGGAAATGACAGTCCCTTCCACAATCGCCGCGGAAAAAAGGTCTTCGACAAGCAAGGCCGGGTAGACGGCCAAAAGGTTCATGCCCGGATAGCGGGCGGCCATGATCTCGAAAAAGCGGTCCATGCTGGGAACCCAGAGCGGGCTCTGCCGTCTTTCCAGGGGAAGGATCGTCATGTCGCCGGGGCCGATGTCGCCAAACAGAAGGGAACGGGCCCTGGTCCAGCCCGCGGCCGTCTCAACATGCAGGGGGACTGACGGCCGGGCCTTGTTCAACAGATCATTTAAACGGGTTTGGGCTTTTGAATCGCTCATAAAGACATGCAGCTCGGCGCCGATGGATTGGGCAAGCCGCTTGATATCCCCCAAGATCAGCGTCAGATCGCCGCGCCGCTCGAACAGGGGAGGGCAAGGCACCAGCAGACGCCGGGTGGTGTTTAAGGGCTGAACCAGCCGGCAAAGAAATAGCTTGGAAGGGCACTGCGCCAAAAGCTGTTCCAGGATGGTTCCGAAAATGCGGCTGGACCGGGTTCGCTCCTCCCCCCATCCCATCAGAACGCTGTCCGCCCGCAGCTCCTTGGCGGCGCGGATAATGCCGTCGCTGATGTTCATTCCCACCCGGACGCCGGGAAAGATGGGGATGTCGACGGCGGCCGCGTGACTTGTGCAGCGAACCAGAAGGCTTTCCCCCTGCCTTACCGCGGCGCTGGTTTCCCCCTCATCCGGAACAATGGTAATGGGATGAATGCCGCCCGGCATAGCCGGATTGCGCAATAGAAATGCCAGGTCCAGAAGGCGGGTGGCGGAGCTGAAATTGGCCACGGCCACCATGATCCGCTGGTCCGGCCTCGGCGCAATGATCCGGTCCGTTGACCGGGCCGCAATCTGCCGGCCGTAGCGGTCCACCAGCCAGGCCCCCAGAGGGCAGGTGACGAAAATCATGGCAATGGCGCCGTTGAGAACCAACGCATCGAAGATTTTCAATTCATATCCCACAACCAGTGCGGCAAGGGTTGAGGCGGCCTGAACCACGCTCAGCCCGAACATCACATTCCCCTCATCCTTCTCGTACCCGAACCAGACCTCGGCCGTTTTTGCGGCGAGCCACTTGGTGACAATGACGGTCAACACCATGACGCCGGCCACCAGAAAGCCCCTTAAGCTTTTGGTAAACGCATCAGGATCGACCAGCATGCCCACGGAAATCAGAAAAAACGGAATAAAAAGCGCGTTTCCGGTAAATTCCAGACGGTTCATCAGGGCGCTCTGCTCGGGAATCAGGCGGTTTAGGGCCGCGCCCGCCAGAAACGCGCCGATGATCGGCTCCATTCGGGCGTAGCAGGAGATATAGGCGCTGGCGCAGAGCACGGCCATCACGAACAAAAACTGAGCCGCCCCCTTTTCCGGCACGTTGCCGAAAAACCAGCGGGCCAGCCAGGGCAGGCCCCACCAGATCAGGGAAAAAAGCGCGGCCATGCCCAGACCGATACGAAGCCAGAACCAGAGCCCGATGGCGCCCCCTCTGGCCGAATCCGCGATCACCGCCAGCACCAGCAGGGCCAGGGTGGTGTTGATGATGGTGGACCCCACACTCACGGTAACCGCCTCGTTGCGAACAATGCCCAGGCGGCTGGCGATGGGGTAGGCCAGCAGGGTGTGGGAGGCGAACATGCTGGCGAGCAGAATGGAAGCCGGCCAGTCAAAGGAAAGCAGGTAATAGGCCACCAGGGTTCCCAGGACCTGGGGAATGCCGAAGGTCAGCAGACCGAAGATGATGCCGCGGTTCCGGATTTTAGCAAAACGGTGCAGGTCGATATCAAGACCCGCAAGAAACATGATGTAGAGCAGGCCCACGGACCCCAGCAGGGTGATGGCGGAACTGCGTTCAATCAGGCCGGTGCCATGCGGCCCTAAAACCGTTCCGGCCAAAAGCAGAAGCACCACGTCGGGTATTCGCAGCCGTTCGGCCAGAAGCGGCGCCGCCAGGATCACTGAGATCAGGATTGTAAAAATCAGTACAGGGTCGGATAAGGGCATAAAAAAACCTGTATGATTCGCCGAACAGGGTTAAATAGGGACATGGCCACCGAAGAAAACGCATGCACAAAGCTGCGTGCGGGCGGTGATCCGGGGTAAATAAAAATCGGGTTATTACGGTCTGATCTATGGCATGAATCGATGATCATGTCAAGTTATGATGAAAGGAGGGAGAAGGGCGAAGGTCAAAGGTAGAAGGTGGAAGGGAGAAGGACTAAGACTAAAGCCTGAAGGGAAATACTTGATGGCGAAAGAACCTGTTATGGTATCTGAATGAACGCAAAAAGGCAGGGGGAATAACCGCCCTGCCTTTTTTACGAGGGCGTTCAAAATTCTGTGTCAGTTAACCGAAAGCTGATATAGGTACCAGCAAAAAAAGGAGAACTGACATGATGAAACAAAACACAGGATTTGAT